>JAFVZE010000341.1 GCA_017508315.1 Kiritimatiellia bacterium
ATGGATTACAGCGATTCCAACGCGAAGTTCGAGTCGTATCTCCGCCAGCACGCCGAGACGCGCTCGCGCGCCCGCCGCGTCATAGCCGGCATCGGAGTTACGGCGAACGAATCGCGTCTTGATGCGCGGCAGGTGATCGACCAGATCAATCTCAGCCGGAAATATTCGCTCGCGGGAGTCGCGCTTTTCGACCTTGATACGACGCTTGAAAAACAGGTTCTGCCGTATCTGAAACTCGGAATCTGGTGATGATTCCTTTTTCGAAGGAGACAAAAGGTATGAGGATAGAAAAACTTATTGCGGCGATGGCGCTCATTGTCGCCGCGCAGACGGCATTTTGCGCTCCGGTTCTGAAACTGGCGCCTCCTTTTACCGACGGCGCGGTTTTGCAGCGCGGCCGCCCGGTGCCGGTTTGGGGCAGTGCGGAACCGGGCAAAACGGTGATTGTCGATTTTGCGGGAGCATCCGCTAAGACGATGGCCGATAAGGACGGCAAATGGCGGGTCGATCTTGCCGCGCTTGCGGCCAGCAAAACCGGACGCACGCTTACGGCGAGCTGCGACGGCGAGCGCATACAGGTCAAAGACGTGCTGGTTGGCGAAGTCTGGCTCTGTTCCGGACAGAGCAACATGGCGATTCCTTTCTGGGGCGAGTCGCCGAGGGCGCGGGAGCGCAACGGCAGAATGGTCGGTCAGCTCATACGCCGCGAGTATATCCGCTGTGCTAAACTCGGCAATGGCTGGAGCGTGAAGCCACGTATGGATCAGAAGGTTAAATGGTGCAGTTTGACGCCGGAATATCTCGTCAACGGCGGCTTTTCTGCGGTGGCGATCTGGTTCGCGCTTACGGTCGATATGGCGCTCGGAGACGTGCCGATCGGGCTTGTCGGCGCTTACGTGGGGGCGACCAACATCGATACCTGGACTCCGCGCGGCATTTACGCGAAGTACCCGGACTTGAAGGATATGGCGGATTATCCGGTGACGGAGAAATGGACAAAGGAAATGGTATGCGGTCCCGTCAACAGCGCCAACAAGCAGCCGTGCGTGCTTTTTAACGGAAAACTCGCTTCGATCGTACCGTATTCGTTTCGCGGCGTTCTGTGGTATCAGGGCGAGTCCAACAGCGCCGATCCCGAATGGAAGCGCTACAGAATGAAAATGCACGCGCTCTACGACGGATTTGCGGCTGAGTTTGAAAACCCCGGACTTAAGTTCTATTTTGCGCAGCTCGCGCCGTGGGGAAACCCGACCATACCGTATATTCAGATGGAGCAGGAGAAATTCGCCGACGAGCAGCCGAACGCCGGCATGGCGGTTATCTGCGATACGGGCAATCTCGCCGACATCCACCCCAACGACAAGCAAAGCGTAGGCTTGCGCCTTGCGCTCATAGCGCTCAAGCGAGACTACGGCATGGGAAACATAATCGCCGAATCTCCGCGTCTCAAAAGCGTGAAAGCTGAGTCGAACGGCAGGGTGCGTCTCACATTCGATCATGCCAAGGAGATGTTCGCGCTTGATCCGGCGTGGCGATACTGCCGTGATCCGAAGCGTAGCAGTGAGCTCGGTTTTGAACTTGCCGGCGCCGACGGACGGTTCATGCCGGCGCAGATCGTCAATATGCGAAAGCTGAAAGATTATACCGAATATCGCGGTCAGCTTGACGGTGAAGGAGTCGTTCTTTACGCTCCCGGAGTGGAAACGCCGGTAAAGGTGCGCTATCTTCACGTCCATCCGTGGTTCGGACGGATGACGAACGAGGCTGGACTCCCGCTCGGCGCGTTCGCCGCCGATGTCACTGCGCAGTAACGGAGATTTCTCATGAAAGTACTGCTGCTCGCCGGGGAAGAAAGCGGAAATATCTACGCCGATATGATCCGCAATCGGCTCTCCGGTCATGAGATCCGCGGATATTCCGATTGCGGCTTTCAAACCGGTGAGTTGGCGGTCATGGGGTTCTGGCCGGTACTTAAACGTCTGCCTTTCTTCCTGCGCGTTGCCTCACGCATGAAGCGTGAAATCGACAGCTGGAGACCGGATGTCGTCTGCACGGTCGATTATCCCGGGATGAACCTCAAGCTTGCCGCCTATGCTAAAAAGCGCGGAATCAGAACGGTACACGTCGTCTGTCCGCAGGTTTGGGCCTGGAAGCGCGGCCGGGTGCCCAAGATCGAGCGCAGCATCGATTGCCTGTGCTGTTTCTTTCCGTTTGAGCCGCAGTATTTCACGGCGGGATTCGCGCATTTTGTCGGGCATCCGCTTGCCGGGAGTTTCGAATGCCGTCAAGCGGAAAAGAACGGCCGGACTGTCGCGGTGCTGCCGGGAAGCCGCACGGGGGAGATCGAAAAGATTCTTCCGCTCCAGCTTCAGGCGATCGATATGCTCGGTCGGACGATAGAGGGAATCGAGGCGGTGATTCCCGCCGCCAACGCCAAAGCACGGCGGGCGATAGACGATGTCTTGGCGCGGCGCAAGGGCGCAGTTTCGGTCGAGATCCGCGAAGGGGGGGCGCGCGCGCTTCTGTGCAGTGCGGACTGCGCGACCGTCGCCAGCGGCACGGCCACGCTTGAAGCGGCGCTCGCCCGCTGCCCCACGGTGCTCGTCTACAAGGTAGGGCGGCTGCTCGGCTGGTTCGCGCGGCTGGTCATCAAGGGGATAAGCCATGTCGGACTTGCCAACATCATCGCCGAAAAAGCCGGTGCGCGCTGTCCGATGCCGGAACTGCTTCAGGAGGATTTCACCGCCGAGTCGCTTTGCCGGATTCTGAAATCATGGATGACGGACGCGGAAGCCAGACAGGAGGCGGCAGAACGTCTGGGCGAGACGATGTCGCTTCTCAAATGCGACGGAGACGCGATCGGGAAAATAGTCCGGCTGGTACTCGGGTAAGCGCGCGGATCCGACGCTTTATTCGTTGGGCACCGTCCAGGTGGATTTCGTGCCTTTTATTTCCACCGGGATCGAATAATATTCGCGGGAAGGGGAGCGGTCCGCTTCGGAAGATGATTTTCTGCGTTTCTTTCTTCTGCGCGGAAGTTCTTCTTCGTCATCGTCAAAATAACTGATGGCGTTGTCCGCGTCGAGATCGATATCTTCGATCAGTTCATCGATATCGTCTTTTTCCTCCATGACCTGTTTGCTCATCTGAATTTTCCGCCGTTGTTTTATCGCCGGCCGCGGCCGTTTTTCCGCGGTGTCATCTTCATACAGTTCCGGATAATGTTTGCGGCGGTAGGCTTCAAGCTCCAATTCCTTCTGGCGCTTTTTCTCTTCGGCCAATTTTTCCTTTTCGGCCGAGAGAAGGGCTTTCAGTCTTACAACCTCCAGTTCCGCCTCTGTAGGCCCCTTGGGTTTTTCTTCAACCTTGACCGCCGGAACGTTTGCCTTTGACCCGTCTTTCTCCTCGAGTTTCTTCTGCAGCGCCTCAAGCTTGGCGGTGACGGCAATCAGGGCGGAATTGTCCTGATGGACGGGCGGCTGCACCACCACGGCGGCCTGTCCGCGGTCGCGGTCTTTCATCGCAAATTCGACAAGACGGTCGTTGAGCGCCTGGTTTCTCGCGCTGACGTTCATCAAAAGCGCAACGAAGATCGCGATAATGATTCCGGTGAAAATTCCGAAGAAAATTCCCAGTGAAATCAATCGTTTGCGCGCCTTGGCGTGTTCCGCGTCAATATACTGCTGAAATGCCTTGAGGACGGGAAAATCATCCATGGCATCGTTCTGGCCGTAGATGCTTACGGCATTGCCGGGAATGCCGGGTTCTATATCGATATGGGTGTTTTCCATGGCGATTCCTTAATGTCGCATAATATGGATTATGTTAACTACGATTATTTCCCAGGCAAACAGACCCGTTTTAGAAACAGCCCTTTATCTCCGCCGGCGAGGTCACGCCAACGAACTCGCCGCACTTCACGCCGTCTTTGAAGCAGAAAAGCGCGGGAATCGACATCACGCCGAATTTCGCGGCGAGCTCCGGCGCTTCGTCGACATTGACTTTGACGACGGTCAAGTCCGGCATCTGCGGTTCGATCTGCGTTTCGAGCATCTGACCCATCATCCGGCAAGGCCCGCACCAGGTCGCCCAGAAATCGACAAGCACTTTGCCGGTTGCGATCGCCGCGTTGAAGTCGGCTTCGTTTTTCACTTCTTTGTGCATGACTGTCCCTCCTTGGAATCCTTTACGATCCAACCCCTGGTAGCGATTTCATCGCGCAGCCGATCGGACTCCGCCCAATTTCTGGCGGCTCTGGCGGCAGCGCGCTCTTCAAGAAGCGCGGCGATTTCCGCCGGTACGCTTTGCGCTTCCTTCTTGCCGAAGAAAACGACGCCGAGAACTTCGTCCATGCGCTTGAACGCGTCAAGAACGCCCTGATCCCTGGTTCCGGAAGCGTTGGTTTCACGGACCAGTTCAAAGAGCGCGGCGAACGCCCTGGGGATGTTCAGATCGTCGTTTACCGCGGCCGTGAAGTCGTCGATCGCTTTCCTGACGAATTCCGGAGTTTCCGCGCCCGGTTCTATCCGGGATTGAAGGGCGTCCACGGCACGGTCGATGCGCTCCAAGCTCTTGCGGGCGTCCTCAAGCGCGGAGAAAGCGAAATTGAGTCCCTGGCGATAATGGGCGTTGATGAGCACGTAACGGATTTCACGCCCCGTCCACCCCTTCTCCATGAGATCGCGCAGCGTGAAAAAGTTGCCGAGCGACTTGGACATCTTCTCGCCGTTGACCTTCAGGTGGGCGCAATGCATCCAGGTGGCGACGAACGGCTTGCCGGTCGCGGCTTCCGCCTGGGCGATCTCGTTCTCGTGATGCGGGAAAAGATTGTCGATGCCGCCGGTGTGGAGATCGAACGTCTCGCCGAGATACTTCATCGACATAGCCGAGCATTCGATGTGCCAACCCGGACGCCCTTTTCCCCACGGCGAATCCCAGCCGACGGGGCCGTCGGACTCTTCCCACGCCTTCCAGAGAGCGAAGTCGCCGACATTCTCCTTGTCGTATTCATCGCTGGCGCAGCGCGCGCCGGTGCGCTGGTTGTCGAAATCGATGTGCGCGAGCTTGCCGTAACCGGGGAATTTGCGCACGTTGAAATAGACGGATCCGTCATCGCTCTGATAGGCGACCCCCTTCTCGATAAGCTTGGAAACAAGCTCGATCATCTCGGGAATGTGATCGGTCGCGGCGGGATAGATCTCGGCCGGCTCGATGTTGAGTTTGGCGAGATCGGCGAAGAATGCGTCCTTGTACGTTCTGGTGTAGTCGGTAAGCGCGACTCCTGCGGCATTCGCGCCGCGGATCGTCTTGTCGTCGACATCGGTGAGATTCATCACCTGCTTTATCTTCATGCCGTTGAATTTGACGGCACGGCGCAGGATGTCCTCGAACGTGTAGGCGCGGAAATTGCCGATATGCGCGAAATTGTAGACGGTCGGCCCGCAGGTGTAGAGCCTTATCTCATTGCCGGCGAGCGGTTTCAATTCCTCGTTGCGCCGGGTCAAGCTGTTGAATACGTTCATCACAGAAGACCGATCCCTTGAAGTGTCTTTCTCATTCTTTCGAGCTTTGCATCGTCGGTTTCGCAGAGCGGCAGGCGGAACACGCGATCGATCCTTCCCGTCAGCGCGAGCGCTTCCTTGACCATCACCGGATTTACGTCGATGAAGAGGTCGCGGAAGAGTTCATAGTATTTCGCATGGTATTCGCGCGCTTTTACGAAATCTCCGGCGAGCGCGAAACGCACCATGTCGCTCATCTCGCGCGGAATCACGTTCGAGGCGACGGAAATCACCCCTTCCGCGCCGACGGAAATCATCGGCACCGTTAGACTGTCGTCGCCGGAGAGCACCGTAAAATCGGGCAGCGCGTTTTTGATGGCGCTTACGCGGTCCACGGAACCGGCGGCCTCCTTGATGGCGACAACGTTCGGATGCTTGGCGAGACGCACCACGACATCGAGCGGAATTTCCCTGCCGGCGCGACCCGGCACGTTGTAGAGAATGACCGGAAGTCCGAGATCGGCGACGGTCATGAAATGGCGGTAAAGCCCTTCCGCGTTGGGCTTGTTGTAATAAGGCGTCACCTGCAGCGTGGCGTCCGCTCCGCCCATGGAGACGACGGCTTTGGTGAGCGAAACGGCTTCTGAAGTCGAATTGGCTCCGGTGCCGGCCACGACCGCGACCTTGCCCTGAGCGAACCCGATCGTCTTTTCGATCACCTTGTGATGTTCTTCATGACTGAGCGTCGGGGATTCCCCGCTCGTTCCGACTGCGCAAATGCCTTCAACGCCGCCTTCCACCTGAGCCTCGACGATGGAAGCGAGACGTCCGTAATCGACCGATCCGTCCCTGGAGAACGGAGTTACCATAGCGGTTATCGTACCTTTGATTTTCATACCTTGAATTATACCAAAAAACCGCCCGTCGGTCTTCAGTGCAGAGGGTCATTTCGGACGGACCCGGCGCGTGGCGACGGCGGTGAACGGATCTTCCGGCCAGTAGTGCTTCGGATACCTTCCGCGCATATCTTTGCGCACAAGCGCGTAAGCCCCCTTCCAGAAACCCGCCAGATCCTTGGTCACCTGCACCGGGCGCTGCGCAGGGCTCAGAAGCGTCATCACCACCGGCACCTTCCCGCCTGCGACCTTGGGCGTTTCCATAAGCCCGAAACATTCCTGCAGCCGGACCTGCACGGTCGGCTCGTCGCCCTCGTAGCGGATCGTCATATGGCTGCCGCTCGGAACCTCCATTTTGACCGGCGCGAGACGATCGAGTTCCCTGCGCTCACGACCGGACTCCGCCAACATCAGGTCCAGCACCGCCGTCATGTCGATCTTCTCCAGTTCCTTCCAGCGCATGATTCCGCCGACGAATCCCCCGAGCGCGGCGATCACCGCCGCATCCGAAACATCGGGCCAGGCTTCGCCGAGATGGCGGCGCAGAAATCCGATACGCTCGCGCATCTGCATCGCCGGAGCAGTCCAGCACGGCAGATTGGCGACGCCCTTGATTCTGACGCCTTCGAGCACCGCCTCCCGGACGCCATCGCCGCCGCGCCGCGTCTTTTCGTAAATAGTCATCTCCCCGAGCTCGCCTCGCACCGCGCACCTGACGCAGTCTTCGCGTCGGTCCCAAGCGCAGAAAGGACGCTCGACGATCCGATCCGCGAATCGCGAAAGAATCTCGCCTTCGGTTATGGGGCAGCCGAGAAAGACCTTCGCGTCCCCCTGCCGGTCGTCCAGTTCGCAGCAGACGATGTAGGGTTCTTTCGCCATCGGATCATCGCGGTCCAGAAACGCGCCGCGCCCGTTGACCATCCGGAAAGTCCCGTTGCCGCGGTTTTTCGCGATGCGGTCCGGATAGGCGAGCGCGAGCATTTCCCCTTCGCTCATCCGCGCCGCCCCCGCCGCCGCGAACGCGCCGAAGCGCCGGGCGAGCTCTTTGACGCGGCCGGTGCGCGGCGCGAAGCGGATGTCGCTTTCGCGGCTCCTTACCCCTTCCTCGACAATCGCCGCCATCACCGGATCCCCGCCGCCGAGCAGCATGTTGGCAAGTCTCGGATGCATCGGCATCGACGCCATCCTGATTCCCTCGCCGGTAAGCCGCCCGTCGCCGTCTGTCGCGCCGAGCAGTTTCAGAAGCCCCGCCGCCTGCTCCCACGCCGCCGCCGGCGGCGGCGTCATCCACGGCAGATCCTCGCGTCCCAGCGCCCCCCACGCCGCGCTCGTGAGCACGAGCGAGGCGAGATCGGCGTCCATTATCTCCGGCCGCGCCTTCTGCGGCCGCGACCGGTCCTCGGTTTCGCTCCACAGCCGGTAGCATACGCCCGCGCGCACCCGTCCGGCGCGGCCGCGGCGCTGCTCGGCGCGGTCCATGGTCAGCGGAAGCGTCACCAGTCCGGACATTCCGGTCGCCGGCGAAAAGCGCGAAACTCTCATAAGCCCCGAGTCGACCACCGCCGTGACCCCGTCGATGGTGACCGACGTCTCGGCGATTGAAGTTGCGAGAATCACCTTCCGTACGGAAGAGCGCTCGAACACGAGATCCTGTTCCTCTTTCGCGAGCGCACCGTAGAGCGGCAGCACCTTCGCCCCGATATCGCCGAGCGTCGCGGCGGCACGTCTGATTTCGCCCTCGCCCGGCAGAAAACAGAGCACGTCACCGTCGGTTTCGGCGAGCGCCCGGCGCACCGCCCCGGCAAGCGGCATATCGCCGAGGTAGCGCGTTTCAACCGGAAACATCCGCCCTTCGGCCCGCACCACCGCGGCATCCCCGAGATGGGCGGCGACTTCATCCGCGTCGAGGGTCGCCGACATCACCAGAAGCCGCAGATCCGGGCGCAGGGCGCGGCGCACTTCTATCGCCAGCGCGAAACCTGTGTCGCAGGCGAGCGAACGCTCGTGAAATTCGTCGAACACCACCAGCCCGACCCCGGAAAGTTCCGGGTCCGAGAGCAGACGCTGGGTGAGCAGCCCTTCCGTGACGATCTCCAGCCGGGTGGCGGCGGAGACCTTGCGTTCCAGCCGCACCTGATATCCGACGCTTCCGCCGACCTTCTCGCCGCGTTTCGCGGCGATATAGCGCGCGCAGTTTCTCGCCGCGAGGCGACGTGGCTCGAGCATGAGTATTTTCCCGCCGCCGAGCCATTCTTCGTCCATCAGCGCCGTCGGCACGCAGGTGGTCTTGCCGCTTCCGGGAGGTGCGCTCAGCACCACATCGCGGTTGGCGGCAAGATGGCGGCGGATTTCGTCGAGTACGCTTTCGACCGGAAACATCAGTCGAGCACCTTGAAGGTGGGGCCGGCGCCGGAATACGAATCCAGCCCGCCTCCGCCAGCCTCCGCGCAACCGTCGTCGGCGACGCGCACGGCCTTGATCTTCGGGCGTTCGCCGAAAAGCACCGTGCCGAGCCGGAGATAGGTCGCGCCCTCTTCGACCGCGACTTCGTAATCGCCGCTCATGCCCATGGAAAGATGCGGCAGTCTTATGCCGAAACGCTCTTCCGTTTCGTCGCGCAATTCGCGCAGTTTCCGGAAGTACGCCCTGGAATCTTCGCCGTTCTCGCTGAACGGAGCCATGGTCATCAGGCCCTCAAGCCACATTCCGCCGCGGCCGAGCGCCCTTTCGACCGCTCCGGCCAGCTGCCCGCACTCCATGCCGGTCTTGGATTTTTCGCCGGAAACGTTGACTTCGAGCAGAATGCGCGGCGAGCGTCCGGTTTCGGCGGACACGGCCGCGATTTTGTCGATCAGCTTGAGCGAATCGACGGAGTGGATGCAGTCGAACGTATCGAGCGCATGACGCACCTTGTTGGACTGGAGGTGTCCGATGAGATGCCAGGCGGGTCCCGACGGACTCGCCTCTTTCTTCCACATCGCCTCCTGCACTTTGTTCTCGCCCATCGTGACGAGACCGTGCTCCCACGCCTCCCGGACGGTTTCCGGCCCGTGGGTCTTCGTCACCGCGATGATTTCGATATCTTCGGGATTTCTTCCCGAACGTTCGCATGCCGCGGCGATTTTTCCGCGCACTTCACCGAGAATTTCATCAAATTGCCTCATGCGGGCATTATACCATATCTGATGTTCCGCGATTTCAGTTTTCGCGACTGCTACACTGTGGGCTTTTCCCGGTTCCTCTGTGCTCCATTTCAAAACAAACATAGCAAAGCAGACCTACTTTGCCATGTTACGTGGGAATCAAAGCCGTCTCTCCGGTTCCGTTCCGGCGGCCCAGTCATCGATTCCGTCGGCTATCGCCGCGGCGACGCGGCGGCGGCGGACGGGGTTCCAGCTCGCCTCTTCACCCTCCGGAGAAGTTATGAAGTCCACTTCGATCAGACAGCTGGGGATCTCGGGATTGCGCGTAACGGCGTAATTCGCCCGCGACACGCCGTTGTTCTTCACGCCCTCGGCCGCGTTGACCGCGGCGATCCGGCGGTTCACCGCCCTGCCCAGACGCTCGCCGATATCGTTCCACGCGTATACGACGCTGTAGCGGCGGTCTCGGGGATCGCGGTCGACGGGCGGGGCGTTGTGATGAATCGAGATGAAGGCGTCGGCATTGTTCGCGTGCGCGACTTTCGGACGGTCGTACAGTCCTACCGCCTTGTCGCCGTCTCTGGTCATCACCACCCGGTAGCCGCGTTTGCAAAGCTCGTCACGGACCGAACGCGCCATGCGCAGATTGGCGTCTTTCTCCTCGATGCGGTGCGGCGAAAGCGCCCCCGTATCGTTTCCGCCGTGGCCGGCGTCGATGACAACGGTTATTTCCCCGCGTTCCCGCCCGGCGGGATGTTCCTTGGCGGCATCTCCGGCATAAGGAAGTTTTTCGTACACCCTTTCCGGTTTCGCCGCGGCATCCGCCCGCGCGGCCGGCTTCTTCGCGACCGTAAACCAATGATTGCTTCCGGCGACATCGACGACATTGGTTCCCGGTTCGACTTTGACCAGTGTCGCCCAGGCGCCGGTGCGGTATACCGCAACCGGCTCTCCCGCCACAAGTATGTTCGTCGTCCCCGGCTCGACGGCGCCGATCATGTAACACCGCTCCACGTACGGCAGTTTCTGCCCCGGACGGGGAAACGCGATCGTCAGCGCCAGCAAAAGCGGAATCATTCGGCCGAGAAGCGGTATTCGGTGCGGGATCTGAACGTCTCGCCGGGCTTCAGAACCGTGCTCGGAAAATCGGGACGGTTCGGAGAATCCGGAAAATGCTGGGTCTCGAGAGCGACGCCCGCGTATTTGCAAAGGTTGCGTCCGGCGGTCTTCGAAGGCAGCGCGTCGGTCATGTTCTGCGCACCGTACATCTGCATGCACGGTTCGGTGGTCCAGATTTCAAGTTTGCGCCCGGACGCCGGATCGCGCATGACCGCGGCCGGACGGAGCTTGCCCGCCTCGCCGCGGATGACGAAATTGTGGTCGTACCAGTTGTCCATAGGCTTCAATTCTTCCGCCTTGGCCATCAGATCCGACATGGCTCCGATTTTACGCAACTCGGTAAAATCGAACCCGGTCCCCTTGACAGGCGCAACTTCGGTGGGAATCAGACCTTCCGAAGTCCTGGTGTACTGATCGGCGAAAATTTTGAGTTCCTGCCCGAGCACGCTGCCGCTCGCCTCGCCGGCAAGATTCCAGTAGGAATGGTGCGTGACATTGAGAACCGTCGTCTTGTCGGTGGTCGCCTCGTAGTCGATCGCCCAGACATTGTCGGGATATACGCGGTAGCACACCTTCATCGTCACGGTCCCCGGGAAACCCATATCGCCGTCGGGGGAGACAAGTTTAAGCTCCAGCCCCTGAACCGGACCTTCGCGCAACCGCCTCACGTCCCAGATCTTTTTATCCCAGCCCTCGGGCCCGCCATGCAGATTGCAGTGGCGCTTGTCTTTCTTTTCATTGATCGCCAGCTGATACTCTTTGCCTTCGAGCGTGAATTTGCCGTCGGCGATGCGGTTTCCGTAGCGGCCGATCAGCGTTCCCATGGAAAAGCCGTACTTCTCGTATTCGGCGGGAGTATTCCAGCCGAGCGTCACGTCGGCGAGATTGCCGTAGCGGTCGGGAGCGTAACAGCGCACCAGTCTGCCGCCGTAATCGGAAACGTCGAGAATAAGTCCTCCGCGCCCCTGAATGCGCCAGATCTTCGCCGTACGGCCGTCGGAAAGCCGACCGAACCTGACCGGTCGCGCCGAGTTCCGGTTGCGCATACGCTCCATCCCTCCACGCGGCATACGCTGCGGCCGACGCTGACGCAGGGTCTGTGGCGTCTGTTCCGCCGCGGCCTTTGCCTGCTCCGCCTTCGGAGCGTCCGCCAAGACCGACGCGGCCATGATCAAACATCCGGCAAATATCGTTTTTTTCATGTCTTTTCTCCTTTGACCTTGAATCGTTTTCGGCGATTATACCAAAATTCACTCCGTCACCGGCGAACCGGGCTCGTCGGGCGAAATGCGCTCAACCCAGTTCCAGCATCGCTTCGATCGCGCGTCGCGCGCGTGCGGATATCTCTTCCGGCAGAACCACCTCGGTCTTCATCCCGGCGAGCGAATCGCGCAGTTTTTCAAGCGTGATCTTCTTCATGTCGGCGCAGACGAGATCGCTTTTCGCCGGATGGAACTTCTTGTCCGGATTCTCCCCGACAAGCCGGTGCAGGATGCCGGTCTCGGTTCCGACGATGAACTCCCTCGCCGGCGATTCCTTGGCGAACGCGCACATCCCGCCGGTGGAAAGCGCGACATCCGCCGCTTCGCGCACGTCTTCGGGACATTCCGGATGAACCATCACCACCGCGCCCGGATGCGCCGCGCGCGCTGCGGCGATATCGCCGGCCGTGAGCTTCGCGTGAACCGGGCAGCATCCCTGCCAGAGTTCGTACCTGCGGCCGAGAAGCGAAGCGATATGCCCGCCGAGATGCCGGTCGGGGACAAAAAGGATTTTCTCGTCCGGCGGGAAAGATCTCATCACCCGTTCGGCGTTTCCGCTCGTCACGCACATGTCGCACTGCGCCTTCACTTCGGCGGTGGAGTTCACGTAGCAGACGGCTTTGGCTCCCGGATGCGCGGCCTTGAACTCACGCAGCTGCCCGGCGTTTATCATATCGGCCATCGGGCAGCCGGCGAGCGCGTCGGGGATGAGCACCGTTTTGGACGGGTTGAGGATCTTCGCGGTCTCGGCCATGAAGTAAACGCCGCAGAAAACGATGACGTCGGCTTCAACCCGCGCGGCGCGGCGCGCCAGCTCCAGCGAATCGCCGGTATGATCGGCGACGTCCTGAACATCGCCCGTCGTGTAGTTGTGGGCGAGTATCACCGCGTTGCGCTCCCTGCGGAGAACGGCGATTTCGTCAAGCAGGTCTTTTACAGAGCTTTGCATATTCCGTCGAAGAACCCGGCGTAGGTTTCGAACGCCGGCAGGTCGGGGTTGGCCGCGCGGATGCTCTCAGGAGCGCGGAAAAGGAAGCCGGCTTTGGAAGCGCGGATCATGCCGAGATCGTTGAAACTGTCGCCGGCGGCGATCGTTTCGAATCCGCACGACTGCAACGCCTTGACCGTGGTCAGCTTCGACTTTTCGCAGCGCATCCTGTAGCCGGTGATCTTGCCTTCGGCGGAAACTTCCAGCGAATTGCAGAATATGGTCGGCCAGCCGAGTTTGCGCATGAGCGGCTTCGCGAATTCCGCGAAAGTGTCGGAGATGATTACCGTCTGCACCTTCTCGCGCAGATTGTCGAGAAAATCCTTCGCGCCTTCGAGCGGATCGATGCCGGCGATGACTTCCTGGATCTCGGCGAGTCCCAGCGCGTGACGCTCAAGGAGATCAAGCCGGTAGCGCATGAGTTTGTCGTAATCGGGCTCGTCGCGCGTCGTGCGCTTGAACTCGGCTATACCTGTTTTTTCAGCGAAGGCGATCCATATTTCCGGCACCAGGACCCCTTCAAGATCGAGACATACGATGTTCATAGAAAACCTTTCTTGGTTCGCGTTATTATACCATGTCGGCGTTCAATATCAAAGCCCGGTCATCTTCACACCCGAGTTCGGACGCGATGAAATTCGATTTCCCTTCACTCATTTGTCGTGCCTGCCCTCGCCGTGCCACGGCACGAACGCCGGAGCCTGCGCAGTCCCCTTCGCTATGCGCTGGCGCACGGCCTCGTAGACGAGAATCGTCGCGGCCGCGGAAACGTTGAGCGAATCGGCAAGCCCCAGCATGGGGATGCGCACGCGCAGCTCCGCCCCGTCCATCCATTTCGCCGTAAGCCCGTACTGCTCGGCGCCGAGCGCGATGGCGACATTGCCGGTGAGATCGACCTCGAAATGGAGTTTCTCCGCATGGGGGGTCGCGGCGAGGATCTTGAAGCCGCGGGATTTGAGAAACGCAAGCGCCTCATCGCTCGTCGCCTCCACCACCGGCACCGAAAACATCGTGCCCGTCGAAGCCCGGACCACGTTCGGATTGTGGATGTCGGTGGTGCGGTCGCACACTATGACCGCCGCGACTTTCGCCGCGTCGGCGCTTCTGAGAATGGTTCCGAGATTCCCCGGTTTCTCGATCGACTCCGTGACGATCACGAGCGCATTGTCAGGAAGCTTCAGCTCCGAAAGCGAGATCGAAATATGCGGTCCCACCATCAGCAGCCCGTCCGGACGCTCCTTGTACGCGATCTTGGCGAAACACTGCCGCGTGCAGGTGAACACTTCGGCGCCGAGCTCGGCGCACTCATCCACCAGCGCAGGCTCGTTTTCGTTCTTGAGATAGAAGTCGGGGCAGTGGAAAATCGCCCGAGGCCGGTAGCCGTTGTCGAGCGCCCGCCGGCATTCGCGGAAACCCTCGACGATCATCTCCCCTGAACTTTCACGCGTCGAGCAGCTGCGCAGCTTGACGACATATTTCAGTTTGGGATTGCTGGGAGAACTTATCTCCATAATCTCAGCGGTACTCGATCTTCGCGTTTTCCCGGAGTTCGGCGACAAACTGATCCATCGCCCGTCCGCGGGCCTCGTGGCGCAGCAGGTCCTTTATCTGGTCGTGCACGTCCACGAGCGTCTGTTCGCCGCCGCCTTTTTCGCCGGCCTTGTAGATGATGTGATAGCCGAACTGGGTGGTGACGATATCGCTCACGTCACCCTTTTTCATCGAAAACGCCGCCTGATCGAACTCGGGCACCATCATGCCGCGCCCGAACCATCCGAGGCTTCCGCCTTCGGCGCCGCTGGGGCAGTCGGAATTCTCCTTGGCCTCCTGCGCGAAATCTCCGCCGGCGACGATGCGCTCGCGGATGGCGCGGATCTTCTCGAACGCCGCGCTTTTCACCTCCGGCATGTCGTCCTCGGCGGTCTTGACGAGAATATGCTGGCAGAGAACCTGCTCCGGCTCCACGAATTCGCTCTTGTGCGCTTCGTAGAAAGCGGCGACCTCCTCTTCCGTCGGTTCGGGGACCGAGGAACAGGCCTGCGCCACAAGCTTGTTGACCCGCGCCCCTTTTTCAAGCTCCCTGCGGAAATTCTCCTCGCTCACACCCTGCGCCTCCAGCGCCTTGCGGTAGTTCTCTTCGCCGCCGACCTGCGCGACGACCTTTTCAACCTCGGCGTCGACATCCGCGGCGGATACCGGCATATCGAGTTCAGAAGCGCGGTCAAGCAGCAGTTTCGCGCCGATCGCCTGCTCCAGCGCCTTCTCCTCAAGCTTCGGAAGATTCTGCTTCACCTCTTCCATCGACATTCCGTGGTTCATGTAGAAACGCACCAGACGGTCCAGTTCGAAACCGACCGCCTCGCCGGTTATCTCCACGCCGTTCACGAAAGCTTTTTTCATTTTTTCTGTCTCTCCGTTTTACGCATTGAAAAGTCCCGGTAATGATAGCATATTCGCTTCCAAATGGAAAACACTATTATGTCCGTGAATTTCAAAATCGCCAATGGAAGTCAGATTCCCGTCACTTCGCACTCGAGTTCCACGTTGAGCCGGTGCCGCACCCGAAGACGCATAAGCCGCGCCAAAGCCAGGACATCGCTCGCGCTGGCGTTCTCCCCGCGCACGATGACGTTGGCGTGTTCCTGCCAGACATACGCTCCGCCCACCTTCAGTTCCTTCGCGCCGGCCGCTTCCAGAAGGCGCCCCGCGAAATCTCCGGGAGGATTCTTGAAAAAAGACCCCCATGTTCCGGCCGGAAACCTGCGGCGGCGGGCGAGATAATCCCCTTCGCTCATCCCGCTCGGCGCGCACGGCAGGAGACGGACATCCTGAATCTCGCCTTCGATGCGCGAAGTGCGGTAGCCGAAACCGCATTCTTCGCGCTCCAGCCACTTTCCGTCCACCTTCACCGCCTCGATGACTTCGCTTATCGAATGTCCGAACGCTCCGGCGTTCATCTTCACCCAGCCGCCGATCGTTCCCGGAATTCCGGCCATCCACGGAACCGCAAGCGTCGAGCCGGGTCTCCCCGCCGGGCTTTCGCTTTTGACGTATTCTTCGTTCGTCATCAGGTCGCTCTTCCATGTATTCGTGCCCGCGCCGATCCAGATCCGGCGTTCGGGCAGAACCCGATTTTCCCGGACCCACGGAAGAAGCTTTATGATATCTCCCGCGCCCAAAAGGAGCGTCAGATCACCTTCCCGCCGGGAAAGCGCCGCGTGGGTCCACGCCTCCTCGCAGCTCCGCGCCAGAAAAAAGCGCACGGACGAGCCGCCCGATGCCGCGTTTTCGCGGCACTCCCTGTACAGATCGGCGACATCGCCGCCTTCGACCGGCTCTTCGAACGCGGCGTATGTCGGACACAGAACAACTTCGTCCGCGCCTTTGAACGCGGCGGGGAAATCCTTCAGGAGCGCACGCGTCCTCGAATAACGGTGCGGCTGGAAAAGGACGCGCAGTCTGCCGGAGCAGATTTCACGCGCCATCGAGACCGCGCACTTCATTTCGGTCGGGTGGTGCGCGTAATCGGTGTAGACGGCATCGGCGATTTTCTGGAAACGGCGGTCGGGAAGTTCGCGGAACGCTTCCCGCATAACTTGAAGTATCGCCGCTTTCGCATGCCCGCGGCGGAGCGCCACTTCGACGGCCGCCCGCGCGTTGCGGCGGTTGTGTTCGCCGCGCACGGGGAAATCCCATCCTTCGAGAGACAGAGTTTCGGCATCGATGACCTCGCCGGCGTTGCGCTTCGCCGTTTCGTAGCACCTGAAATACTCTTCCTCGGTTCTGAAGAAATCGGGATGGTCGTATTCGCATCTGTTGACGACGAGAGTTTTGGCGCGATAAAGCGCGAGCGTGCCGTCGGATTCGTCGGCCTCGACCACGAGCGGGCCCGCGCCCTGACGCGCCACCGGCATCGCGCCGGTCTCGCCGCCGATCGCCCAGGCGACATCCTCGCCGAGCGCCGACAGGAGTTTGGCGATGAAAGTCGCCGTGGTGGTTTTCCCGTGGCTTCCGCAGACGGCGATCGCATCGCGCGAAGATACGTACCTCGCCAGGGTTTCGCCGCGGCTGCGCACCGGTATCCCCTTCGCGGCGGCGGCGGCAAGTTCCGGCTCGTCCGGACGCACCGCCGGCGTGACCACAACCTCGTCGACGCCTTCAAGATGCGAAGGATCGTGACCGCCGACGAAAACCTCGACCCCTTCGCGCCTCAGCCATTCGAGCCTCGGAGCGTTCCCGAGATCGCAACCCGACACTTCGCGTCCGGATTTCTTCAACAGCAGCGCCAGAGCGGCCATGCCGACCCCGCCGATGCCTATAAAATGCACTTTCCCTTTTGACATCAGTAGAAAACTTTCCAGAGAAACAATCCGCGCGACGGCGCCGTCTCCACCCTCGCCGTGCGCGGAGCGTTGGCCTCGAGTATCTCTTTGACCGCTTCGGGTTTTTCGTTGCCCTTGCCGACGGAAATGAGAAAACCGACCATGCTGCGCACCTGCTTGTAAAGAAAGCCGTCGCCACGCACCGTGAAAACATACCTCGGTCCGCGCCGCTTCACCGTGAACGAATAGATGTTGCGCACCGTCGTCTCAAGCGTGCGGTGGGGATTCGCGGCGAACGGCGCGAAATCGTGGCGGCCGACGAAATATTCCGCCGCCTTCGCCATCGCCTCCGCGTCAAGCTCGCGGTGGCAGTACGTCCAGTAGGGAACGAGATGCGGCGGCATGATCGGCGCCTGATAGAGAAAATAGCGGTATTCCTTGCCCTTGGCGGAAAGCCGCGCGTCGAAGCCCGGTTTGGCGTAAGCCGCCGAAAGAACGCGCACCGACTCGGGAAGACGCGCGTTCATCGCCCGTACGAGATTCTTCGGCGGGATAGGCTTCGTCAGCTCGAAATGCGCCACAAAGCCCTTGGCGTGCACCCCGGCATCCGTGCGCGAAGACCCGTAGACGCGGACCTTGCCGCCTTCAAGATATTCAAGAACCTCCTCGACGACCTGCTGAATGCCCAGCGCGTTGTCCTGATACTGCCAGCCGGAAAAGGAAGTTCCGTCGTAGGCGATGACCGTCTTGAACCTGCGCGGCTTGAAGTTCACCGCGTCATGCTCCCGCCGAAACGGCCTTTCGAGAGGCAGGCTCCGGCCATGAGCAGCGCCAAGCCGGGAATAAGGAAAATCTGATAGCGCTCGGCCGTGCGGTTCTCTTCCTCGTTCTGCTCCTTGGCCGCGACCTGTCTGAGAAAACGGCGGTAGATCGCGCCCAGAGTGGTTTCGGCCGTTCCCGCCGTGGCCAGCGGCACGTACCGGCCGCTGCTCGCCGCCGCGACCGCCTTGAGCGCCGCCTCCTCCAGTTTCACCTTGACCGTTTCGCCTTTGAACTTCTGATATCCTTTTCCGTCAAGCGCGGGAATCGGCGCACCGGTTCTCGGATCGCCGATACCGACGGTGAAAATAGGTATTCCGCGCTTCTTCGCGAGCTCGGCGTTCTTGAGCGCCTCGCCGCGCAGATCGCCGCCGTCGGAAATGAGAATGATCGCGTTATGGTCGTCAGCCGCCGGATCGAGCGCGTCGAGCGATGCGCGGATCGCGCCGCCCAGATCCGTCTCGCCGCGCGGCGCGCTGTCGGGGGAAAGCTGCTCAAGGGCGCTTCGCAGAAAACCGTGGTCCGTCGTAAGCGGACAGACGACAAGCCCCGTGCGGCGGAACGCGACCAGCGCGCATCGGTCCCCCTCCAGACTGTCGATCAGATCGGCGACGTCCGCCTTCACGCGCTCGAGCCGGTTGGGACGAACGTCCTCGGCAAGCATCGAGCGGGACACGTCGACGGCGACAACGACGTTGCGGCTGCGCTCTATCACCTTCTCCGTCGACTTGCCCCATTGCGGACGCGACGCGGCGAAAAGTGCAAGCGCGAGCCCGAACACGATGAGAACCGCCTGCAACCCCCAGAGATTCGCCCCGGGCGGCATCAGCCGCCCGCGAAGCGCGGGGGCGACAAGCCGTTCAAGCGACTTTTCGCGCCGGGCGCGGAGAAACGCCCACCACAAGGCCGCCAGCGGAACCGCCGCGACCAGAACCAGCATAATCGGAAAACCAAATCTCATAGGTTAATTATACCAAAACCGGCCGCCGCTTCAGCCGTTTTTTTCGTGTGAAACCCAAGCCGAGCGCATGAACTTCACCGACCGGGAGAATATCTGATCGACGTTCGCCGGCGACGAGACATCGAGAAACGCGCACACCTCGTCGCTGCTCAGATGGAAACGGGTTTTCAGCAGATGGATATAGGCTCGCTCCGGGTCTTTGCGCCACAGATCGTGGAAACAGCGGTGCGTCATCGTCCAGACGTCGTTGCGCGAAACGTTCTCGTCGCGGACGGCGATATCGAGAGTCCGCGAAGCGCCTTCGGCGTCGGGATCGGCGTTTTCGATCGAGATCTCACCGTGCGCGTTGGGATTCGCCGCGAGCACGAACCCGCGCACGTATCTGCGGAGCCAGCCCTGGAAACTGCCCTCGCCGCGATAGAGGGAGATTTTGTCTCTGGCGATCATTTCCTGGTAAAGCATCCCCATCAGATCGCCGGCGGTGAGCGAATAGCGCAGCATAAGTTCCGCCGAACGCATCGAGCGCGATTCCGGCTCGACGACTTTATCCCAGACGAGTTTCCAGCCCGCGTCTTCTCCGGCGGCGACCGATCGGCTCCATTCGATATCGTTCACGGCTCGTTTCCTTCCCTATTCGAATGTGAGCATTCCGGGAACCGGCGACATCCCCGGACGGTACATCCATACGGCGCTTTCATGCTTGCCGGCGACAAAATCGGCGCAGCGGAAAGCGCCTTTGCCGTTTTGAAGCGCTATTTTCATTCCGGCGAATTCAAATTCTCCGCAGGCTACGGGAGAACCGTCGCCGTCCACCGCCGTCACTTCCGCCGGAGAAGCGTCGGAGGAACCGGCCGCGAACGTCACCGACACCTTCCAGCGCGCCTTCGGATCCTTCATCGGCTGCGAATGCAAAGTGAATGTTATCGTTTTCTCTTCCGGCGTCTGCATCTTGATGCTCCTCTACAAACCTCGTGCGTCCTTTATCTTCCCCCAGGCAAGATTGATGCGCTTCATTTTCTCGTCGGCTTTCGCCGCCTCAACGTCGGAAAGCCCCCGCGCACGGACCGCGTCGGGATGGTATTTTTTCGCAAGCTCGCGGTAGGCGCGGCGGACCGTCGCATCCGGGGATTGCGCTTTTACCCCGAGTTCTTTGTACGCCGCCGCGAGAGACTCATCCTCTGGAGACGCGAAACCTGCGCCTCCGCGTTTCCCGCCCCGCAGACGGCGGCGGCGGATCTCCTCTTCGATGCCGTGCCCGGTCCACGCCCCGAAAACGGCGCCAAGCGCCCCGCGGCTGAGGATGCCTCCGACAATTCCACCGAAAACGATGCCCCGCCACCCCATAAACGGACGTCAGATGCGCTTCGGGCTTTCGATTCCCAGAAGTTCCAGACCTCTCGAAAGAACCCGTCCGAAAAGCGAGCAGAGTTTCAAACGCGCATTGCGCAGCCGCTCCTCGCTCTTGAGAATGGGTGAATTCTGATAGAAGCTGGAATACAGCTGGGCGGTCTGGAAAAGATAGTCGGCGAGAATGCTCGGCTTGTACGCCTCCGCGGCGCGGACGACTGCGCCGGGAAACTCCAGAAGCTGCAGCGCCAGACGTTTCTCGGTCGGCGTGTCGACGGCGAAAGCGACGTTCGAAAGGTCGATCTCTCCTGCTTTGGCCATCAGCGAACTCACGCGGGCGCAGGCGTACTGCAGATACGGTCCGGAATTGCCTTCGAGCGCCAGTGCCTTGTCCCAGTTGAAATCGATCGCCGTCGCCGGATCGTGGGAAAGATCGGCGTATTTGACCGCGCCGAAACCGATGGCCTGCGCGAGCGCCTCGTCGCCGCCGCGGTCCTTAACGATCTCGTAGGAGCGGCGCACCGATTCCGAAAGGAGGTCGTCAAGCTTGATGAGGTTCCCTTCGCGAGTCGAAATCGCCTTGCCCTGATAGCTCATAAGCCCGAACGGAACGTGCACGAGCTTCACATCGTAGCCCATCTTCGCCGAGATGGAGAAGAACTGTCTGAAGTGGAGCTGCTGGCGGTCGTCGGTGACGTAGATGATGCGCTCGGGGGCATAGTCCGCGACCCGGCTGCCGACGCAGGCGAGATCGGAAGTCGTGTAGTTGTAGCCGCCGTCGGATTTGCGCACGATGGCGACACCGAGCTTCTCGTCTTCGAGATCGACGATGAGCGCACCTTCCGATTCTTTCGCGAGTCCCATCTCAAGAAGCCTGTCGACCACGCCCGGCATCATGGAATTGTAGAACGACTCGCCGCGGTAAGTGTCGAATCTGACCCCGAGCTTCGCATACATGCGATCGAACTCGGAGATGGAAATATCGATGAATTTCCTCCAGAGCGCGAGATTCTCCTCGTCGCCCCGCTGAAGTTTGACAAGTTCGGTGCGGCAGGCGTTCTTCCAGTCCTCGGACTCCTTCGCCCGCGCCGCGGAAAGAACGTAGCATTTCTCGAGATTGGCGACGGAGAGGTTGACACGCTCGTCTTCGGAAAGGCATTGGCGGTAACCCATGATGAGAATGCCGAACTGCGTCCCCCAGTCGCCCAGGTGGTTGTCGGCGATCACCTCGTAGCCGAGAGCGCGGAAAATGCGGTCGATGGCGTTGCCGATGACGGTCGATCGGATATGCCCGATGTGCATCTGCTTGGCGGCGTTCGGAGACGAATAGTCGATGACGTCGCGCTTGCCTTCGCCGTTTTGGGGAACGGCAAGATTTGCCGAGTCGTCCATCTCGGCGAGCCGGGAGGCGAGCCAATCGCCGGACACGGTGAGATTGAGAAAACCGGGACCTGCGATTTCGACCTTGAGCGACGCGTCGATGTTCTCGGCCACCTTCTGCGCTGCGTCGCGCGGCTTCATGCCGAATTTTCCGGCGATCTTGAGCGCGTCGTTGCACTGGTAGTCGCCGAATCTCGGATCGGTAGCCGGAACGACCCTGACAAAAGAGAAATCCCCGCCGGGAAACGCCTTTTCGAACGCCCCTTTGACCATCTGCGAAAGATTCATTTCAAAAACCCGTATTGCGCCCCGGCAAACCGACCGGTGCGTGGCCCGGAGCCGCCGCGCACCGTTGTCAAAACCCCGGCTGCAACCGCCGCGTTACAGACTGCGCGGCAGTTCCTCGAGCACGTAGCATTCGATGACGTCGCCGACCTGGAACGACTCGTATCCGGCAAAGCAGACGCCGCACTCCTGCTGGCCGGCAACTTCCTTCACCTCGTCCTTGAAGTGGCGGAGAGTCTGGACCTTGCCGTCCCACACCTGGGACTTGTTGCGCAGAATGCGGAACTTCTCCTTGGCGATGAGCGCGCCGTCGAGCATCTGGGAGCCGGCGATCTTGCCGAGTTTGCCGATGTCGTAGATGGCCTTGATCTCCGCATGCCCCTTGACGACTTCCTTGTACTCCGGCGGCAGCAGATCGAGCATCGACTGTTTGACGTGGTCCAGAAGTTCGTAGATGATGCGGAAGGAATTGATGCGCACTCCGTCATGGCGGGCCTGCTGCTGGACGCCGGCGTCGTTGCCGATGTCGAACCCGACGACGATCGCCTTGCCGGCCGCGGCGGTCTTGATGTCGTTGAGCGAGACGTTGCCCGTTCCGGTGCTGATGACGTTAAGCCCTACCTTTTCGGACTTGATTCCGCGCAGCGCCTCGACGATCGCCTCGAGCGAGCCTTGGGTGTCGGACTTGACGACGACGTTCAGTTCGCGCTGACCCTCGGCGGCCATGCGCGACATGAGCGCGTCGAGCGTAGCCGCCTTGTTGGTGGACAGCTCGTGCTCCTTCTTCTCCTGCGCGGTCTGCTCGGCGAGAGTGCGCGCGCGCTTTTCATCGAGCATCACTCTGAATTCGGCGCCCGCGTCCGGCACGCCGGAAAGTCCGGTGCACTTGACGGGAGTCGAAGGATCCGCCTCTTTGATGCGGCGGCCGTGGTCGTCGATGAGCGCGCGCACTTTGCCGAAATGCTCGCCGATAAGAATGGCATCGCCCACCTTGAGCGTTCCGCCGGTCACGAGCAGCGTAGCGCACGGACCGAGTCCCTGCTGGAGTTCGGATTCGATCACGTAACCGTTGGCGCGGCGATTGGGATTCGCCGCCAGTTCCAGAACTTCCGCCTGGACGAGGATGTTCTCAAGCAGGCTGTCCACGCCTTCGCCCGAAACGCCGGAGACGGGGCAGCAGATGATGTCTCCGCCCCAGTCCTCCGGGGTAAGTCCGGCCTTCTGAAGCTGCTGTTTGACGCGGTCGACGTTGGCCGTCGGCTTGTCGCATTTGGTTATCGCCACCATCATCTGCACGCCGGTCTGACGCGCGACGCGGATGCACTCCTCGGTCTGCGGCATAATGCCGTCGTCGGCGGCGATGATGATGACCGCGATGTCGGTGAGCTGGGCGCCGCGCGCGCGCATCGCGCTGAACGCCGCGTGGCCGGGAGTGTCGAGAAAGGTGATCTTCTTGCCCGCTATCTCCACCTGATAGGCGCTGATCTGCTGGGTGATGCCGCCCGCTTCTCCGGCGGCGACGTGCTCCTGGCGGATCCAGTCCATGAGCGTGGTCTTGCCGTGGTCGACGTGTCCGAGGAACGTCACCACCGGCGCCCTCGGCTTGAGCGTCTCGGGAGCGTCCTCCGGAATGAGATCGTCGGCGTCAATCGCCTTCAATACCGGCTTGGCCGCGGACTTGTCGCGGGCGTGCTCGACCGTAACCTTGAAACCGTACTTCTCCGCAACCTTCGTGGCGATGTCCGGTTCGACGCGCTGATTGATGGAAGCGAGAATCTTCAGCCCCATCAAATCGGCGATCAGGCGGTTGGGTTTGATATTGAGTTTGGCGGCGAGATCCTTGACCACGACCGCGCCGCGGATCGAGATCTCCTTCGCCTCCTCGTTGACGGAAATGCGGCTTCCCTGCTGCGGAACCTGCGGAGCGACGCGGGGAACCTTCTTGTCGAAACTCTTCTGGCCCTCGCGCCCCTTCTTGCCCTTGCGCGTACCGCGCTCGTCGTCTTCGTAATCGACGCTCTTGGGCGGTTTCGGCTTCGGCGGCGCCGCTACGGAAATGGTGATCGCCGCCGCGGGCTTGGCGTGCTGAAGCGGCTTGAACCCGGCGGCGGTAAGCCCGGTCTTCGCGGCGGAAATGGCCGGCAGCGGTTTCGGCTTGTGCCCGGGAGCCATACGGATCGCCGGCTTGGCGGCCGCCACTCCCGCGTCCGGCTTAACCTCGGCGGCGGGCTTTGCCGGCGCCGCCTTTTCCGCGGAGAACACCGGCGCCTTCGATCCCTCGGCCGCGGCCTTGGCGACGGCAAGATGACGCTCGAGCGCCTCTTTCTCGCCGGCAGCGCTTTCCTTGCGGATGGCGCCGGCGCGTTCAAGCTTGGCTTTGCGTCTGGCGGCGCTGCGCGCGGCGTCTACCCCTGCGAGCGTAGCGCGCAGACGACTCGCCTCTTCGCCCGAAATCGAGCTGATGGCGCTTGACGCGCCGACCCCGGCCGATCCGGCGGCCGCAAGCACATCGGCGCTTGAAACTCCGGCCTCTTTCGCTAATTCGTAAATTCTCATATTCCGGAAACCTCCCTGTTATTCGCCGTCTCCCGCGGAGGTGAGACTGGCGACCGCCTTCGCCGCGGCATACACTCCCTTGGCCGTGATTTCATCAAGGCCGGTCGCGGCGATGAAGCTCGCTTCGTCCTCTTCGACGATACCCTCGACCGAAAGGTAGCCGGCATCCGCCATCTGGGTCGCGACGGAGGTGGATACGCTGAACATTTCGGCAAGTTCCTTGATGGCCTCGGCCTTCTGGTCTTCGAAGGAGGCGGTGGCCATGGACTTCTTGACCTCTACGTGCCAACCGGTGAGTTTGGTGGCGAGACGGACGTTCTGTCCGCGCTTGCCGATGGCGAGCGAATACTGATCGGCGGCGGCGAGCACGTGAACCGTGTTCGGAGCGACGGGATCGACCTCGATCGATTCGAGACGGGCCGGAGCGAGCGCCTGGGCGACATACTGGCGGATGTCCTCGTTCCAGCGGACGATGTCTATCTTCTCGCCGGCGAGCTCGTTGACGATGGAGCGGACGCGGCTGCCGCGCTGTCCCACGCAGGCGCCGACGGGATCGACGTTTTCGTTGGCGGTGCGCACGGAGATTTTGGCGCGGAAGCCGGGATCGCGGCTTACGCCCATGATCTCGACGACTCCGTCGGCGATCTCGCTGACCTCAAGCCGGAAAAGCGCCTCGACGAACTTGCCGCTGGCGCGGGAAAGCACCACCGACGGCCCCTTCTTCGAATCCGATTCGACGCGGAGGATGATGGCGCGGATGGGATCGCCGACCTGATAGTTCTCGGTGGGGATGCGCTCTTTGCCGGGAAGAATCATTTCGGTCTTGCCGACGGTGACGTAGGTGTCGCGGTTGGAGACGGAACTGACCGTGCCGCTGACGATGTCGCCGATGCGGTCTTTGTATTCGGAAAAGGTGTTGGTGCGCTCGGCGTCGCGGATCTTCTGCATGATCATCTGCCGGGAAGTCTGCGCGGCGATGCGCCCGAGTTTGGAGGCCGGCATCTCGATTTCGATGGTCTGGCCCTCAACGACGGGATTTCCGTGGTTGAAACGCGCGGCGCGGGCGAGAGAAATGAAACCAGGACCGGTTTCCTCGTCGGAGCAGACGAGCGTGTCGTAGACGTGCAGGGAGAAATCCTTGCGGTCGATGGCCACGCGCAGATCGTTCGTCACATCGCGGTTCTTGTGCGCCGCCTGGCTTATCGCCTGCTCGATCGCCGTAAGGACGATTTCCCGGCTTACACCACGCTCGCTTTCGATGTGCTGCACGACCGCCAACAACTGGTTGTTCATAGCCATCTTTGTCTGCTCCTTTTTGTCAAAAACCAAAACAAGACCCGCGGACCGACCCACCCGGATCGCCGAAAGTCGCGGAAATTATACCAAAAAAGTCTCCGTCGCGACAACCCCTATTCCCGGCCGCACGGACGGAAACGGGACAAAATACGGTTGTGGATCATTTAAAAATACGGTAAAATTCCTCCCATGAAGATAAAAGACATTCCGTCGATCGATAAAGCGCTGAAAAAAGAATTCAAAAACCATCCCGCTCCGATAATCGAACTTATCGAAGCCCAGACAAAGGATCCATTCAAGGTGCTTGTCGGCACGATCCTGAGCGCAAGAACCAAGGATGCCTGCACCGCTGGCGCCGTGCGCAGGCTTTTCGCATCCGGCGGCGGCACCCCCGAAGGGCTTGAATCGCTCCCGGTCGAAGAGATTGAACGCCTCATCTATCCCGTCGGCTTCTTTCGCGCCAAAGCGCGGCACCTGAAAGCGCTTCCCCGGGTCTTGCGCGAAAAATTCGACGGCGTGCTGCCGAATACGGTCGAAAAACTCTGCCTTCTGCCGGGCGTAGGACGCAAGACCGCCAATCTGACGGTGGCGGTCGGTTTCAATCTTCCCGCCATCTGCGTCGACGTCCACGTCCACCGCATCTGCAACTGGCTGAAACTCATAAAGACGAAAACCCCGCTTGAGAGCGAAATGGCGCTGAGAAAAATCCTTCCCGTCAAATACTGGAAGACGTGGAACAGTCACCTTGTGAGTTTCGGCCAGACGCGATGCAACCCCGTACGCCCGAAATGCGTCGGCTGCCCCATCGCCGAATTCTGCGAAAGTCCGAAGAAGCGCGCCTAAAGCGCACTGCCCGGGAAGAATGTTCCGACCGAGCGGCCTTCCAGAACGGCCGGCAGCACCTTTTTGCGTCCGTTGGCGATGTAAGTGTCAATGCCGCTTGCCACGGCGGCCTTGACCGCTTTCAGTTTGGAATCCATCCCGCCCTTGGAAAGTCTTCCCTTCTCGCCCGCATGCACAAGTTTCATCGCCTTGCGGAAATTGTCCACGAGCGCGATGCGTCTGCCGCCGGCGTCGAGCAGTCCGTCGACCGTGGTGAGAAGAATGAGCAGATCCGCCTTGACGAGCTTGGCGATGAGGAAACTGAGCCAGTCGTTGTCGCCGAAAGTAAGCCCTTTAAGCTCATCGTCGGCCACGACGTCGTTCTCGTTCACTACCGGGACTATTCCGGCGCGGACGAGGTGTTCAAGCGATTTCTTGACGTTCTGGCTGCGGCGGCGCTCCTCGAAATCGGCATGGGTCAGAAGCACCTGCCCGATCTTGACGCCGTAACCGGCGAAAAGTTTTTCGTATTCGTAGATGAAGCGCGCCTGCCCGACCGCCGCGCACATCTGGATGTCGTTGGTGTCGGCTGGACGCGCCTTGAGTCCCAACGCCTCGATTCCGGCCGCCACCGCTCCGGAAGAGACGAATATGACCTCGTTGCCGGCCTTGCGCAGATCGCACAACTGCGAAACAAGACGACGGAGAGCCGGATAATCCGGCCTCCCCGTCTTCCTGGCGATCGCGTGCGTGCCAACCTTGACAACGACGCGCATCGGTCTCAAGCTCCGAGCTGCATGCGCACGAAGCGCTTGACGGTGAGCGTATCGCCGACGTTCTTGGCGACGCCGTCGAGATACTTTTCAACCGTGAGATCGCCGTCGGCGACGTAGTCCTGCTTCACGAGACAGATCTGCGTGCAGTACTTCGCCGCCATGCCCTTCTTGATGCCGACGAGCGCCTGTTCGGGAGGAAGCTTGCCCTTCTGCTCCTTGAGCGCGTTGAGCTTGATCTCAAGTTCCGCGTCGATCTCGGCCTGGGGAACGTCCTCGGGCTTGACATATTTCGGCGCGTTCGCGGCGATCTGCAGGCAGATCATGTGCGCGGCATCGACGACTTCCTGTTTGGCGGCCGTCTCGGCCTTGCCGCAGACGATCTCGACGAGCACGCCGATCTTGCCGCCCATGTGGATGTAGCCGGAAAGAACACCGTCACCCTCGAGCGCGTAACGCTCGCTGCGGCGGATCTTCACGTTCTCGCCGGTCTTGGTGAGGAGCATCTTGTAGTCGTCGTTGAGCGTGGCTTCGATGTCCTTGCCCTCGAGCGCGACCTTGGCCGCGTCGTCGACGAACTTGATGAAAGCCTCGGTCTTGGCGACGAAGTCGGTTTCGCAGTTGACTTCGGCAAGCGCCATCGACTTCTTGTCGGCGGCTTCGGCGAGGGCGACGATACCCTGCTTGGACTCCTTGTCGACGCGCTTGGCGGCGACGGCGAGACCTTTCTCGCGAAGGTATTTGATAGCCTCTTCCATGTTGCCGTCGGTGGCGGCGAGCGCCTCCTTGCACGCGCCCATTCCGGCGGCGGTGGCTTCGCGGAGTTCCTTGATCTGCTGGATTGTAATAGCCATTTTTCTAAACCTTTCCTGTTATCGTGCTACCTCTTACTCGGCGGCGGGAGCAGCCTCGACCGCGGGAGCCGCTTCGGCGACCGCGGCGGCGGCTTCGGCCTCGGCGACCTTGGCCTGACGCTTGGCGGCGAGATCGGCCTTGGCCTTGGTCTCGGCGGCTTCCTTGGCGGCGCGGGCGGCGGCCTTCACGCTGGCGGCGACACCGCCCTTCTTGGCGGCGGCCTTGCGGGCGCCGGGTTTGGCGGCGGCCTTGGCCTTGCGCTCGGCGCGGGCGGCCTTCTCGGAAGCGTCGCGCTGGGCGCGCTCGGCCTCGCGCTTGCGGCTTTCTTCGGCGGCCTTGGCGCCGTACTCGTCGTTGGCGGTCTTGACGACCTTGGCCAGCGCGTTCAAAATGAGTTCGATTCCGCGCACGGAGTCGTCGTTGCCGGGAATCACGTAGTCGATCGGCTCGGGGTCGGCGTTGGTGTCGACGATGGCGACGACCGGAATGCGCAGACGGACGGCCTCCTTGACGGCGTTGGCTTCCTTGACGCAGTCGACGATGACGACGGCGCCGGGCTGCTCGTTCATGTCGGCGATGCCCGTGAGGTTGGTTTCAAGCTTGGTAAGCTCGCGGCGGAGCATGGAAGCCTCCTGCTTGTGCTCGGAAAGCTCGCCGCCGTTGGCCTTGGCCGTGGCCTGAAGCTGGCGCATACGCTTGACGGAGGAACGGATCGTCTTGGCGTTGGTGAGCGTACCGCCGAGCCAGCGCTCGGTCACGTAGAACTGATCGACGGAGACGGCCGTATCCTTGACGAGTTCGGCGGCCTGCTTCTTGGTGGCGACGAAAAGGATCTTCTTGCCGCCGAGAACGGTCTGGCGGAGGAACTCGGCCGCTTCGTCGAGAAGCTGGACGGACTGGGTGAGATCGATGATGTGGATGCCGTTGCGCTTGTCGAAGATGTAACCTTTCATCCTCGGGTTCCAGCGCTTGGTCTGGTGGCCGAAGTGAAGGCCCGCGTCGAACATGTCTTTGAGAGTTACGCCGGTAAGGGCGGAGGTAGGCATTTCCATAGTTTTTTCCTTTCGATTTTAAGGTCAATCAATCCGCTTTGTCCGGGAATGGAACGCCCCGGATCATTCGCTTCAACCCGCCCACCGTGGGCGAATTGGCGGAGAGTATATCAAAAACAGTCTGCTTAATGCAAGAACGATTCCCATAATTTCGAAATTCACGGACGAGATTTGCTCCTGCATTTTGGGATTATTGAAACGCGAAGATGTACGGGGTGAATGGCTTGAACTCCAGCCTCAGGCGCCCGTTCTCGACCGTGTAGGTTCCGCCGCCGATGAGATCGCGGGCGGTTTTCCATCTGCCGCCGACGGAAAGCGTCGCGGTTTTAGGCGTCTTCGAGAGATTGGACGCGATCGCCGTAAGTTCGCCGCCGCGAAGGAAGCGCGAACAATAGACGCTCTTGACGTTTGAGATGTTATCGCGCCAGTACGGCAGGAACTCCGCCGAATCGAGACCGCGCTTCTCGAATATCTTCCATACGGAAGAAACAAAATCAAGATCGCTCATTTCGCGAGGCACCGGATGAAGATTGTGCACGAGCGTCATTGAAGAGAGCATCTGGATCGTCAGCTTTTCGTTCGTATAGGCGATGAACGAAACCGGCAGACCGAAAGCGTAGCCTGAGTATTCGCAGCGGAACGCGCCGGTCGGAAGGTGTTCCGGATTCTTTTCAAGCGCGCTCTGAACGTTCTCGCCGTCGAAGCAGCTGTCGGCAAACGACAGAAGCGGCGTTATCATGCAGGCGCTCTGATGGGCGTCGACCGTGCCGCCGCGCACCCGGACGGCGGCGTGAAGATCGCGCACCAGATCGCGGATGGCGAAAATCGGGAACGTCGGATGCAGTTCCCCCTTTGCGTCGCGCCAGCCGCAGCCGTGACGCTCGTTGGCGCATTCCCAGGGGATGCACATGCCGTCGGTATAGATGCCGTCGAGATCGAATTCGTCGAGCGTCTCGGTGACATTTTTCCTGACCTCATCCGCCCAGGCGCTATTGTAGCAGCTCTGGTAGGCGCGGTGGGTCTCGGCCTGCCAGCCGCCGATATACTTGCCGCCCGGATGGCGGATGAGATAGTCGTCCTTCTTCTTGCTCCAGCCCGGCAGAATCGTCGGATATTCGAAACCCCAGTAGGCGAGCACCTTCACGCCGTTGCGGTGGAAAGCGTCGATGACGGCGCGGAATTTCGCTTTGTCGCCGACAAGCGCGATACCCTG
>JAFVZE010000045.1 GCA_017508315.1 Kiritimatiellia bacterium
ACGCGCATCGAAGATTTTTCCGCCGTTAGGATTCGAGCAAGGAAGCAAAAGCCTCGCCGGTGCTGCGACTTTCACTTCAACCCCGGAGAAATTGTTCGACGGCGAAGAAAACCACACGTTGAGACGGCCGGATATATCAAGGTTTTCAACAGCGTCGGCAAGCTTGACCGGCATCTTCCAGTAATCGCCGTATCCCGGATATCCGACACTCAAGTTCGCCCGTGCCCCGACGAGCGACGGACCTTTCCAGCTCTGGCTTGCCGAAAGCACAAAACGGACATCGGTATAGGAGTTGCGACCGACCGCGTAAGTTCCGTCGGAAAGAAATTCTATTCCGCCGGCGCCTACCGTACTCGTGTTTCCGTCCGTCCAATACCCAAGACAGCCGGAATAATCGAAAATGAAACCGTAGACTTTAAAGCCGCCGGCTCCGGAATTACCGTTGTACTGCGCTTTCACGTGTGCGATCGACCCGGCCGTCCATGAAACCGCATTACCCTCTGCGTCAGTCCATCGGTAGGTGTTTTTTTCGCTCCAGTCTCCGTAAAGAACGGTCGGCTCCTGGGCGCGGAGCGACGGCAGCGCGACAAACGCGGAAAAAAGACACAACAGCTTCGTTTTCATGATGATCACTCCCTTACTTTAATTCACTCGAACACCGCCTTGCCGAACGCGTCGCTCGACTCGAACGAATTCGACTCCATATTCGGGTTCCAGAGCGAAAGCTCGACCGTGGCTCTTTTGAGATCTGGATTTTCCCGGCCGACGTTCCAGCTCCAGACCTCGCCGACGTGCGGTCTGCGGGCTTTGAGCGTTGAATACGGCACCCGGAAAATCATGCGCCACTTCCCCCGCGAACGGGAATGTTCAACGCTCCATTCTCCGTTCCAGGAAGAATCGAGTTTGCCGAACTTGGGATCGAGCGCATCGGTTATAAGTCCACAGGCGGCATCGTAACGCGAATCGTCGACGGGATTGGTGATGAAGTGATAGTAGCGCTCGCCGCATCCGGTGGGATCGATCAGAACGTCGACGCAATCGGCGGTCCAGCAGCTTCCGTCGCGTCCCAGCTTCACGTAGGTCTTCCCGTCGGGGATCGTGGTTTCGACACCGAAGTAAACCGCGTCGTCATCGTAAAGCGCCTTAAAGCGCGTCGTGTCGGAAACCTTGCCCAGCTGAATACCGCCGACATTCTGCCATTCAATTCCGGCCCAGGCACCTGCATCGACGGCGAAATCGGCAAGGGTGGGCTTTCCCGCCGCGCCCTTGACCTTCATCGACTTCCTTGACGAGCCCGGCAGGACGCCGCGTTCTCGCATAAAGGCGATATCCCAGTTGAACGGAGCGCCGAGCGTCGCCCCGAGCCGACCGTTGACGCGCATCTTGCCCTTGTCGAAATTACCGAGCACCCACACCTCCGGCCATTGCGGGAACGGTTTGACGCGCCCCTTTTCATTGTACAGCGAATCTACGGCGGCATTGCGTTCAAGAACGGCATCGGCGAGCGGCGCGAACGCCTCCGCCGTGGGATTCACGCGGTAGGCGTTGTAAAGGTGGCAGATGCGCCCGAGTCTGCGCGCATAGTCGAACTCAAGCCTGGCGAGCGCGATACGGCGACGACGTTTGGGCGTGTCGGCAAGGCGTTCAGCGGCCGTAAGGCTCGCGTCAAGCGCCGCGACGGTATCGGGCGAATAGATGTAGGCAAGAACATCGACGGGATTGCGCGAGGCGACTTTCTTTGCATCCATCGCCGCAAAACCTTCAAGTCTGCCGTCGAGCTTGCGAAAAAACGCCTTCATCGGCGCGGCCGCAGGCCCGTAGGCGCGGCGGCAGTATTCGTCGACGAGACGAACGGGGCTGTCGTCGGGATTTTCAAGAAGGCGGTTGAACACGTAGTAGGCCGCTCCTTCCGTTCCGAACAGCTCGCCGAAGCCGCAACGGTAGATACCCTTCACGCCGGAGCGGATAAAACGTTTGGCGACATCCGCAACATAAGAGAATGAACGCTTGGCGGTAATGCCGGGACGCTGATACTCGCCCCAGATGTAAGTGTACACGCCATATCCGCGCGGCACGCCGATCTTCGCCCATTTCGCGAAATTCTCTTCCGAATAGTTCATGAGTTCGACCATCGTATTGGGCGGAAACGAAGAGAATGTCTGCGGCGGCGATGCCGTCGGACCGTAGGCG
>JAFVZE010000342.1 GCA_017508315.1 Kiritimatiellia bacterium
AAATCAACTCCTCTCGCGTGAGATACCACATCCTGATGGTCTTTGAGCGGCTTGCCCTTAACCGTAAAGCCGTATTCCAGAACGGCCATCGTGTCGCCGAGCGTCAGGGTATTGCCTTCAATCGAAGTGGAATCGTGCGTCCAAACGGCCCTCAACTGTTTGAGAAGTTCACATTTGCGCGTTTCCGAAATTCCGTCCAGAAAACTCTTTCGCGATATGCCGTGAGTCTTCATGAACGATGCGACGGCATTGAAAGAAACCTCAAGACCATGCCGCGACATCATTTCCGCCGCGATAGACCGAATGCTCGCTCCGTTCGCCCTAAGCTGCTTTATCTCGGCTTCGTATGGCGCAAGTTTTGACTGAAACGGCTTGCCGCGTGTAACAACTTTGTTTCTCATAATGCCGAGATTGTACCAAATATTTATATCTGATACAACGACTGACTTGTTACATCGCCGAGGAACAATACGCGTTATGGTACCGTTTTGCATACCTATGCGTATCAGATGGGATTTGCTAATATAAGTTCATAAATCTTTACCGTCAAAACCAAGGAGGGTTGATGAAAGTATTGATGTTCATATGCGGCGTAGCGGCTGCGATGCTGGTATCGGCGGGCGTGCTTGAGGTTGCTGGATGCGTTTCTTCGTTTTTTTATAGAACTGTATTTATCGTAGTTCTTCTTGCGACATTTTCTGCCAGCGGTGAAAGCGAGGTTTTTAAACTGTCGGAACAGTCACCGATCTCAACGTGTGAAGCGCGTTATCTCAAGAGCAAATGGCGCACCAGACGGGTTGAAGCCTCGCAGGGCATGTCTTTGAAGGAGCTTCAAAAAGAAGTTCCTTCATGGGTGAAAGAGTGGAAAAGGCGGCATTCCTGGCCGATGGTTAAGGCGAAGCTTTTTGCGAAGCTCTGTGAGTGTTCGGCGCTCGATGTGTCGGAATTGGACTGGTATCCAGCATTCGCCGACTGGACTTTTGCGCCTAAGACATATTCCCATAAACGTACCCGCTATGCCGGGCATCCGGTCTGGACGGAAATTTCCTCTCGCCGCGAAGAAGTGCTGCAAAGAACCGATCCTGCCTATAAAGAACTGCTTCGACGCGGAGGCGGCGGAAGATGGGTTTCGTACCACGATTTTGATCACAGCGCGCCTGATTGGGAAGCCATTCTGCCTCTCGGGTTCCCGGGGCTGGCGAATCGGCTGAACGCCAACTGGAAGGATACCGATTACTACCGGGCAAGGAAGGTGGCTATCGACGGCGCGGCGGTATTGATGAGAAGACTTGTCGAGGCCGGGGAAAAACGGCTTGCCGCTCTGCCCGAAAAAACGGCGCCCGCCCGCCGTCAGCGGCTTTTCAAGCAGACTGAGAGCATGCGCAGACTTGCGGAGGGTGCTCCGAAGACGGCGTATGATGTGCTGAACTTCATTTATATCTTCTGGTGCATGAGCGAGCAGTTCGACGGTATACAGGTGCGTTCGCTTGGGAATCTCGACAGGCTTCTATCTCCGTATTATGGGTTGGATATCGCGGCGGGGCGCACTACGGAAGCGGAATTCCGCGAACAGCTCGCCCATTTCTGGTGGCAGTGGGGGAGTATCGACAATTATTTCGGACAGCCTTTGTATTTCGGCGGCACCAGGGCAGACGGCACGAGCGGATACGGCGAAGTTTCGCGCATTATGCTCGACATTCATGATTCGCTTGCGCTTCCTACGCCTAAGCTTCATCTCAAGATGGGGGCGTCGACGCCCGATTGGGTGTGGAGCAAGTCGCTGGATATGGTAAGACGGCAGCGCTCCATCTCTTTCATCGGCGAAGAACCTCACTGGCGGGTCATACGCGCGATGGGGTATACGGAGGAACAGGCGCGCACCTTCCTGCTTTGGGGGTGCTATGAATGGGCGGTGAAAGACAGCGCCAACGACATTTTCGGCGCGGCGGTCAATCTTGTAAAACCCATCGAAGAAATGCTTGCCGACGCGCAGTCCGGAAAGTTCGCCGCAGATGGATTTCAGGAGTTCAAGACGGAGTATCTGCGCCGCGCTTCACAGTTAGTGGACGAGGCCCGGCGCTGCGTTCTGATCGGGGAGCGCTGTCGCAGTGAAGTCAATCCGTCGCTTCTTTTTTCAATTGCGACCGAGTATAGCGTTAAGAGCGGCAAGGACGCGCTTATAGACGGAACCGCCAACGGCAATCACACGGGTATGTGGATGGTGGGGCTCGGAACGGCGGTCGATGCGCTTGTGGCCGTCGATGAAATCGTTTACAGGCGCGCGGATATGGACCTTGGCTCGCTCGGTAAGCTGATGTCGGAGGATTGGCGTGGGCGCGAGGATCTGAGGCTTCGGATGTTGCGCTCGAAGTGCAAATGGGGCAATAACGCCGCGCGGGCGAACGCGGTGGCGGGAGAGATCGTGAAAAAAATCTTCGTTCCGCTTGACGGGATGGAAAACGGCCGCGGTGGAAGGTTCAAGGCTTGCGGACACGTCGCCACATGGTTCATAGGAATGGGGGACAGCACGGCCGCGACGCCGGACGGGCGCAAAAAGGGAGAAGAGCTTTCAAAAAACATTTCGCCGACGATGGGCGCCGATACGGAGGGTGCCACCGCGCTTGTCGAGTCCGTCGCCGCGCTTGACGCAAGGGGTCTTTCCGGAGATTTCCCGCTTGATGTAGCACTTTTGCCGGGAACTGTCGCAGGCGAGAAGGGGCTTGAGCTGATGCGCACTCTGATTAAGCGCTATTTCGACAACGGAGGTCTTGTTATTCAGTTCAATGTTGCAGATCCGCAGACACTGCGCGATGCGCAGGCGCACCCGGAGAAGTACGAAAATCTCCAGGTCCGCATATGCGGATGGAACGTGCGCTGGAACGATCTGCCTAAGCGCGAGCAGGACGCGTACATCCGCCGTGCTGAAAATCTGATGAAATAGACATTTCAAAGGGGCTGCCCCACGGAGTTGCTCTCGGAGTTTCTTTTACAGAGGTTGTGATGGTATGTTGTTGCATACCTATGTTCATGAGGTGTTATTTGCTAAAATAACGTACGAAATTCCGGTTTGCCATCTAAATCAAGGAGGGCTGATGAAAATATTGGTGTTTATGTGCGGCGTAGCGGCTGCTATGCTGGTATCGGCGGGTGAAAGCCGCACCAAAACAGTGACGCTCGATCCGACGGCGTCGTTGCTGTGGAAAACCGCCGTCGCAGGGCAGCGGTCGGTATCGCTTCTGCCTTGGCCGGAAGGCGCGCAGAAGGCGGAACTGATCATGACTCCCGGCGGATCCGCGGAAATAACCGACACGACGCTTGCGGCATACGATCTGCAGCTTCCGCTGCCAGAAAAGGAATCGGACGAGTATACGCTCAAGCTTGAACTCAAGTATAAAGACGGGGCGGGCGCGGTGCTTGAAACGCGCCGGGCGACTGTCGGCGTAGTCTGCGGCATGAGTCAGTCGACCGATATCGCCTATCGTACGCCCGGCGGACGCGGATGGTCGCGCCATTCGTCGCGCAAACCCGTCGTTCCCGTCGCTTCGGCGGTGCAGGCCGCATCGCTCGACGCAAAGGCGCTTGATGTCGCGGACGCTCCGGCATGGGTTGAACTTGACGGCGGCGCCGGAGCCTGGCATTCGTTCGCGTGGACGGTCGACGGCGGAGACTTCGAACAGAAATATTCCGTTCCGGTCGGTACGGTGATTCTGGTAAGGTAAGGAGGCGGATATGATGAAGAACTTGATTGCAGCGGGATTTCTTCTGTCGGTTTCGGCGTCCGGCGCGGCGACGATCGCCAAATCGGTAATCCGTCAGAACTGGCCCTACGATCCGACGGTAACGATCGACTATGAACTTGAAGGGGAGCTCGGCGAGCGTGTTGACATCGACGTCAAACTTGAGGATGGGGCCGGGATCATCAGCGTCTCAGCCAATTCGTTTTCCGGCGATCTGAGCAATGTCGCGCCCGGCGTGCACAGAATCGTCTGGGATCCGGTAAAGGCGGGGTATGTCAACGTTTCCGCAACTTCGCTTAAAGTCGCGCTCACGGCGCGCCCGGCGGCTTCGGAGTATCTGGTGATCGGCGGGCTCGGAACGGAAAACGTGACGGTGGAAACCTTGTCCGAAGCGCCTGATGCGGGATTCAACGCCGATCAATACAAGAAGGATAAGATAGTCTTGAAGCGCATCCGCGCCGGACGTTTCCGCATGGGTTCCCCCGATACCGAGGGCGGACGCAATCAGAACGAAACTCTGCACGACGTCATTTTGACGAACGATTACTGGATCGGGGTTTTCCCGGTCACGCGGCAGCAGTGGATGCATATCAGAAAAGATGTGACTCCGGGAGATCATTATTATTTGACGGGGCCTGCGATTAGCGTCAGCTGGAACGATATCTGCGGGGAAAACGGCGGACGGGCAGGTACGACCGCCGTCGACGAAGGAAGCTTTCTCGGGCTTCTCGGAGCGAAGGTGAATCAGTTGCTGCCGCAGGGGTATGTGGTCGCGCTGCCGACGGAGGCGCAGTGGGAATATCCTGCCGAGCCGGTACCGATACGGCATGGAATAACGGGACCGGCTATAACGTCTATGACAAAACGGCGAGTTCCGGCAGTTATGCTGGAAATGTCTACAAGGTCGATGACAATCTCAATCTGCTTGCCCGTTACGTCTGGACAACGCGAGCTGTCGCCAATCAGAACAACTCCACGAAAGTCGGCAGCTTTCAACCGAACGCCTGGGGGCTTTACGACTGTCACGGAAACTGTTTCGAATTGGTGTTCGATTCAATCTATGTCGACGGCGGAGGTTCGGGGCCGAGCGGCGTTCAGGTGGAGCAGCGTATAAGCACGTATCCCGATTACCGCATTATCAAAGGCGGCACATGGAATTCCGCGGCTAAGGAATGCCGCAGCGCCGCGCGTTATCATATTAATCGCGCGATTAGGGATGGGAAATACGGTTTCCGTCTGGCTGTAATCAAGGAGGTGAAATAATGAAACGCGTCGTATTTCTGCTGAGCGTTTTAGCGGCGGTCTCTGCTTTGGCGGCGGGTTCGGTCGATATCGTCAAAGTGACGCAGAACTGGCCGTGGGACAACCGGGTGATCATCGAATACATCCTCAGCGGCGACGAAGGGACTTCGTACGATCTCGATCTTTCGGTCGAATCTCCTCGTGGGCCCGTCAAATACAAGGCGAATGCGCTGTCCGACGAGCTCTGCAACAAGGTTCCCGGAACCTACCGCTTGACTTGGAATCCGGACGGACGCTACGACAGCGATCTTGATGCGGCGGCGGTGGGACTCAAATTCACGCTCACCTGCCGCGAGGCCGGAGTTCCCGGCAAGTATATGGTAATCGACATCGCGGACAGCGAGAATTATTCGGTGGAATATCTTGCGGACGTCCCCGCCGGCGGGTGGACGGATGCGCACAAAAAATCCAAGATGGTGTTCCGTAGGATAAGACCGGGCTATTTCATGATGGGCAGTCCCGCCGATGAACCCGGGCATCTTGATTCGCGCAAAAGTTCGTTTTTGGGGCTCGACCGTCAGGGCGAGGCGCGGCATCCCGTTTTGCTGACGAATGAATACTGGATAGCGATCTGCCCCGCGACGTATGCCCAGATATGCTATATCGACCGGCGCGCGAAGCATGACGGCGCGCGAAATGCGAGGGCGGGCGGCACGATTGACTACTGGATAAACAATTATCAGCTCATGGATCCGGCGAGATCGCTCAATTGGGTTCGCTTGGTGGGCGCTGATAATATTACCTCTTGGCCTACCTCGACTGATGTGGGCAGCGAGTCGATTATCGGACAGATGCGCTCTCGGCTTGAAGGAAAGGGCACCCCGCAAGGGCTTGTTTTTGCGATGCCTACCCAGGCGCAGTGGGAATACGCCTGCCGCGCCGGCACCGAGACGGCGTGGAACAACGGCACCGATTGCATGACAAATTCCGTGGGCGTGGACGCGAATCTCGATCTACTCGGGATCTATCAGCCGCTCGGCGGAGCTGCCGCAATCTCCGGCAACGTCTGCACCAGGGAGCCGAACGCCTGGGGGCTTTACGACTGTCACGGGTTGGTCGGAGAGGTCGTCTACGGGCGCGGAGCCCAAGATAACGTAAGCACACTGGAGGTCGAGCCGACCGGAGGGGGCTGCACCTGGGAAATGTTCTGCGCCATCCGCGGCGGCTGGTGGCAGTATTGCTGGGCGGTTCACTGCCGAAGCGCGGCGAAAATCCACAGCAATCAGGCGGAAAACGTGGGAAAGACCGCCGAGAACTCAACGCCGAAATATCATTCCGTCCGCTTCGCGTTCATCCGGCCGAGAAGCGGCAACCAGTGGCGATGACAAAATAAAGGAGATTTGAAATCATGTTGATTACGGTTTTGCTCGCGGCGGAACTTCTGTTCAATCCTTCTCTTGATAAAAAAAATGGCGACGGCAAAGGCCCGGAAGGGTGGACGCTTCCGAAAGACTGCCGCGTCGAGTACCATGAAATCGCCTATCTCAGCGACAATATGGCGGTGTCCTTCCAGCGCACGAGCCCCGGGCTGCTTTTGGAGCAGAAGCTTTCAAAAAAGGTTTCAGGCAAGGAAGGCCTTACGTGCGTATTCGACGCCGTCTTCCCGATCGAGAAATATCCGCTTGAATGGGAGGTGAAAGACGGCGTATTCCGTCTTTTCACCAAAATACCGGTGACGGTTCAGATCAATTCGGTTTCGCTCAAGGACGAGGTCTCTCCGCTTCAGCTCAATCTCGCGCCGCGGTTGAAGCCTCCGAAGGCGGAGGGAGCGTTTCCTCCGCGCAGGCTCCATGTGGTCGCTAAAAGGAAGTCGGATATCCGAGTGCTCATGTTCTTTGCGGGCACCGATGCCGATTGGTGCGCGGAAGACCTGGAGCGTCAGTTTGGCTTTAAGGTCGATGTCGTCGCGAACGGCAGAACGTATGATCCTGAAACTGTGCAGAAGCGTTTTGACCGCGGCGAATATGTGCTGTTGCGCTGCGGGGGAAATCCGGCGGAACTGGAAAAGAAACCCGACTCGCCGATAGCTGAATACATCCGGCGCGGAGGACGGGCGGTTTATCTTTCGCCGCGACGCGGCGGGACGTTCGGCAAGCCCAAGGCGCTGCCGAAAGGAATTCCCTACGACAGAATCTCGCCGAAACATCTTGCCGGCTACGGCATCGCGTGTCTTTCCGAAGGGAAGTTCGGCAAGGGTACGGTGGTGGAGCTCGGGCTTAAAAGCCCCATATACCGCCACGGCATCTGGCAGGCGGTCGACGAAATCTACCATTGCCCCGAACTGCACGATTTTGAAGAGAAGATGGCGGGCTTTCCCTACAATGAATTCTATTCGCTTCTCTACGCCGATCTGATAACCGGCAGCGAGCTTGAGATCGAACCGTTTGAATACGTTCCCGAAAAGAAAAAGAAACCGGTCCGTTTCGATTTCAAGAAGCGTTTCATCGTCGCCAACTATATGTGGATCGCGGAACATTACCGCAAGGAATATTATGATGTCCTCAAGGAGATCGGCATCAACGCGATCAACTGCTGGATTCCGGGCTCATATCAGGCTTCGCAGAACGGATTCGCATGGACCGACGGGTGGGGCGGAGTCATGTCTTCCGATCCGCTCGTTCTGCGCGCGCTGCAGGAGCAGGGTATCTGGGGCGGCAAAGCCTACGGCAACGATCCGGTGAAGAAGCACTGGCGCAGCGGGTGTCTTTCCGATCCGAAATGGAAGCCAGCGGCGGTCAGGAGTTTTCATCGCTATGCCGGATTGTGCCGCGAAAATCCGCCGGTCAACTACGCCATCACCGACGAGATGACGCTTTCCGCGCCATGGATGAACTACCACGCCAAGGATTCTGAACCTTGCCGGATGGAGCATTGTCTCAAACGGTTCCGCGAATTCCTCAAAGCCAAGTACGACACGATCGGGAAGCTCAACGCGCGATGGGAGACGGCGTACGGCTCATTCGATGAAGTGATGCCTGCGCTCACCGAGGAAATGCGCGCTGAACGGAAAGCGGGCAGGCGTAATTACGCGAAATGGCTCGAATTCCGGCTGTTTATGGACAGCGTGTTTGCCGAAGCGTCCGATACCATAACCGCCGCGATTAAAGAGGTTTCCGATGAAATCTGCACCGGTCAGCCCAACTGGACCTGGATGACCCCGATGGCGGGCATTGACCCGACAAAGATCATTCCCGGGCGGACGGGAAGCCAGGACTACGGTCCTGCGGCATGGGTGCGTTCGTTCAAACGTCCAGACGCTCCTCTTTTGAGCTGGCAGCTCTACAGCGGTTCGTATGACGACGGCGCAAGGAGCCTTTCAAAGCGTTTGTGGGGGACGCTCAACCGGGGAGCGACGGGAATAATGATCTATGCGCCGTTCCAGCGCGACGACGCGCACAAGGAGGGCTTTCTTTCGACGGCGGGGCGGCTGACCGAGCGCGGCAGACATCTTCGCGAGGCGCTGCGTCCGCTCGTTCAAGGTTGCGGCGATCTCGTCAATTTCTCCGAGCGCGCCTCCATGCCGGTGACGGTGCTCTACGCCCAGGCCGGCATGGGGATCGCGTGGCTGGAATCCGACGATAAGCTGCAGTTCGACTGGAATACGCGCAAGAATCCCGACGGCAGCGACTACATGAACTGGTTCCGCACGGCCGAGCAGTGGGAGAAGCTGCTCGATACCCTGCGGCTCGGCTGGGATTATACGTCCGAGCCGCGTCTCGCCGAGCGGTTGAAAACGGCCAAAGCGGTGGTGCTTCCCGAATGCTGGGCCCTTTCCGCCGAAACGCGCCGACTCCTTGCGGAGTTCCGCGCGCGCGGCGGTGTCGTGCTCGGCGACCGGCACGCAGGGCTTTTCGATGCCGACGGGTGCCTCTGGCCCGAGTCGCGCGGCAAGACGGTTCTCGACTACACCGTTCCGTGCGGATTCCGCATGGCGGACGAGGGGATCGTCGACGGTCTGCGCACGTTCTTCGCCGAGAACGGGCTCAAAGCGCCGTTCAAGGTCGTCAAAACGTGCGACGGCAAGCCGGCGACGGGAATCGTCCCCGGGCTCTTCAAGCTCCCGGGCGCGTACGTGTTGCTTCTTACCGGAAACGCCGTCGACGGCGACAACGTGATGAAGGGTACGAGAGCGCGGGTCAAGCAGCCGGATACGGAGCTTGAGCTTAGGCTCAAACGTCCGGCTTACGTCTCCGATATGGTTTCAGGTGCTGCGGGAGCCGAAAAGACTCAGGTATTCCGCTGGAATCCCAAGGAAAAACCGGCGGCGCTTTTCATCTCCGACGACAAACCGGCTGCACCTGTTCTGGAACCTTCCGGGGTTCCCGGCGGTTGGGTGGCGCGCGCGACGTCGCCGAGAATTCTGCACCGCGCGGTTTTCGGCGCCGACGGCAGGGAAATATACGATTTGCGCGCCAATTCGCCGCTGACGTCCGAATGGAGGTTCGATATCGAGATTCCGGAAGGGGCGAGACTCGTCGTTTCCGATCCCGCGACCGGGCTTTCGACCGGCACGTCAGCACCTGGCGATTCCGACAAAACGACGGGCTGGCGCCCGAAGGAGCGCTTGATCAGATATGTCAGGAGAAGCGCGAAGAGGCCGGAATGAAAAACAGGAATGAAGAAATGGCGATTAAACTTACGGCGATCGCCGCGTTCGTCGCGGCGACCGCTTGCGTATTCGGTGACGAAGCCGACTCGAAGCGCCCTTACGAAATCGTCCGTGCGGGCAGGACCGCCGACGAATTTCCGCCCGTCGCGAAACTCGAGACGGCGGACGGCTGGCGCGTCGAATGCACCGGAGCCGAAGCGGAATTCACGACGGCGGCCGACCATGCGCTTTTCGGGAAATCGGTGACGCGGCTCAAATACCGCGGTACCGGATCCAATCCGGTAATCAGGATTTCCGTTCCCGAGCCGATCTCCGTTCCGGACGGCTCCGATACCGTGTCGCTCTGGGTGCGCGGCAACAATGTTTTCGGCAACACCGAATACGATCCGCCGTACGAGAAAGTCCCCTGCGTGCGCATTCTCGCGGATTTTGCCGATGCGTCGGGGAAGACGTACAGAGAGCATATCGGTTTCGTCTTCCATAAGGATTGGCATCAGCTTGTCGGCGTGGTCACCAACGGCACGGGCGGAACCGCATCGCTGCCGGCGGGGCTTTCGCTCACGGGCCTGACGGTGACGGGCGGCGTCAACCGCGTCTGGCGGTCGATCGATCTCACGAGCCTTTGCGTCTACCGCGATCCGCGCCGGCCGCTCGCCGGAGCGCCGCGGTCGAAGCGCGGCATCGAGATATTCCCTGCGAAACCGCAGGGGCAGAACACCGGAAAAGGGCGCCTGCCGTTTCCGACGCGCGGCGATACGGTGATTCCGCCGCCCGTGGAGCTTCCGCGCGAACTTGAATTCCGCTTCCCAGAAAATCCCGCCGACTGGGACGGCCTTGAGTTCCGCTACGCCGGTTCGCGCTGGATAAAACTCGCGCGCGGCGGCGGCATTCTGCCGCGCCGGCTTCCCGAGGGCGCGAAAGTGACGTTCGTGCGCAAGGGCAATTCGCTCGTCTGCGACGTCGTTTCCCCGAAGGGCGGCATCACCGCTGTCCATTTCGGCAACTTCGACGACGCCGACACGGACGCATCGTTCATCGCCTGGCCGTACTACGCGCTTTCGTACTACAACGCCGCGTGGGATCCGGCGATCCCCGACGGCTACTCGCGCAACTACCGGCCGCGCACGGCGATGGTAAAGGCGGGCGGGCGCACGCTTTTTGTCGGCGCGACGTTCGACTGGACGCAGTCGAACGCGACTACGGTTTTTTATCCGCAGATGAACGACGTCACCAACCGGCTCAATTCCGGAGTGCTTTACGAGCCGAAAACCGACGGGCGGCTCAACGGGTGCTTCGAGCGGTTTGTCTGGACTTTTTCGGAAGATGTTACCGATGTGCTGCCGACGATCCCCAATCCCGTCTCGCCGTACCGTCATATCGCAGGTTCGCATTCCTGGTCGGTATGGAGTTCCTCCGACCGCCGAAAGGACGCTGCGTACTGGCGGAAAGTCAAGGCCGCCGGAATCGACCGCATCATCATCAACGACCACGAGACTCAGTGGCGCGACGACAACGAAAGTTTCACCTTCCGCACCGAATGCGCTCCGCGAAAGGGCGGCGACGAAGCGCAGAAGGAGTATGCCCGCATTCTGATCGACGAGCTCGGCTTCAAGTACGGGCCTTACAACAATTTCACCGATTACGCTCCGGTCAACGCCTACTGGTCGATCGATAATGTGGCGCGGCGAGGCGACGGACGTCTGAGGACGGCGTGGAACCGCTGCTACGCGCCGCGTGCAACCTGGGCGGTTGGAATGTGCGAAAAACTCGCACCGATCATTCAGCGCAAGTTCGGTTTCAACACCGCCTACTGCGATGTCCATACCGCAGTCGCGCCGTGGAGCCGGACCGACTGTGATGCGCGCGCGCCGGGTGCGGGCACCTTCGCGCAAGTCTTCTATTGCTATGGAGAAATCATGTTGCTGCAGAAAGCCGCCTGGGGAGGCCCTGTGTATTCGGAGGGTGGGATGCACTGGATGTACTGCGGGCTGACGGACGGGAATTACGCGCGCGACCCGCTTTACGATTTCGAGGAGTTGCCGTGGCTGGTGGATTTCGATCTCAAGCGTCTGCATCCGCTGTGCTGCAACTTCGGCATGGGCAATCCGGGGATGTTTTACGGGCGGCACGGCGGAGCGGTGAAAAAGAGAGACGCTCAGGCGTATCTGGACCGCTTCACGGCGGCGACGCTCGCTTTCGGGCATCCGGGGTATTTTATCGCCCGGCGCAACGCGGACGATCTTTCGATGGAGAAGGAGTCGTACTTTCCGGTTCAGGCGATAGCCGAGCGTTATACGCTCGCCGACGCCGTCGAGATCCGTTACGGCGCGGCGGACGGTTCGCTTCACAGCGTATCGGCGGCGCTTGCAAACGGAGCCGCGAAGCGCTCGCAGCTCAGGATAGTTTATTCGGACGGTACCGTGGTTGCGGTGAACGGGAGCTGGACGGAGGATTTCAGGGTGGAAGTCGGTGGAAAAGAATATGTACTGCCGCCTAACGGCTGGAGGGCGGAGAGCGCCGACAGGAGTGTTGTCTCTTTTAACGGCTATGAGAACGGACGCCGTGCAAAATATGCATACTCGCCGCATTATCGGTGGGAAAATCGGTCAGAGGCCGAAAGATGATGAATGCGGTCCTGACAGTATTGTTAGCGGCGTATCTTGCATCTCCGGACGCGGATCATGCGGCACAGAAACGCAGACATACCGGAATACCGTCGATCGCGGTTTCTGCTGGCGGTCGGCTCTGGGCGACCTGGTACGGGAGCAACACCGGCGGCGAGGATTCCAATAACTACTGCACACTTGCCACAAGTTCTGACGGCGGAATATCCTGGAAGGAGGTTCTCGTCGCCGATCCTGACGGGGAAGGCCCGCTCAGGGCGTTCGATCCCGAAGTGTGGGTGTCGCCGGAGAATATCCTTTTCTGGACGTGGACGGAGCGCGTTAGCGTGCTGCAGACCGAGGCCAAAGATCCCAATGCGGGTTGTCTCTCCAGTCCGAAACGAGACAGGCTTATGTGTGCGGGTTTTCCTGCGGACAACGAGATTGTAAGCCCGTTTCCCGAGCCGCGTCAGATAGCGCGTGGCGTTATGATGTGCAAACCGGCACTTTTGGACGATGGCACCTGGCTTTTCCCGGTTGCTCACTGGTACGAGGCGCCTTCAGCGTGTTTCTACGCTTCGACAGACAAAGGCGCAACGTTCACTCTGCGCGGTGGAGTGACGCTGCCAAAAGTGAATCGACTCTTTGACGAGCATACGCTCGTCCAGCTTGGCGACGGCGGTTTGCTTTCTTTTCAGCGCGGCGACAGAGGGACCAATGTATTCGAGAGCACTTCCCATGATCGGGGCAGAACATGGCAGCAGGTGAAGCCTGCCCGATTCAAGCACGCTTCAACGCGGCATTTTCTCAAGAAACTTGCTGACGGCAGAATTCTTCTTGTTAAGAACGGTGAAATAGACGAAGACTGCGGCAGACGCAAACTCAAGGCTTTTATTTCCGATGATGACGGCAAGAGTTGGAAGGGCGGGCTTTTATTAGATGAGCGCTCCGATGTCTCCTATCCCGATGGCGATCAGGGTCCGGACGGTCGTATATATGTCGTTTACGATCGCGATCGTCTCGGTGAACAGGAGGTGCTAATGGCGTGTTTCACGGCGGCGGATCTGCTGGCTGGAAAACTTGTCGACCGTGGCAGTATGTTGAAAAAGCGCATAACCTCCCATCGAGGAATCTGCGGGGCCACATCCCGACAAAATAACGCCCTCGACCGTGCTGGAGCTCGGGGCGTGGGGCCTTATGCTGAATAGATGCGCTTAACCTTTGCGGAATTCGCGCATGGATGATCCGAAAAGCTTTTTGAAGCGGTTGGCGAGCGATGAGAGGTTTTTGAAACCGCATTCCGCGGCGATGGTCGTGATCGGACGTGAGGTCGAGGCGAGCAGTTTTTTTAATCGGGCCATCCGTTCGGCCTCTATGTCGGCGCGCACGCTTGAGCCGGTGGCGGCGCGGTAACGCATTTCCAGAAGCCGCCGCGAAACCTTCAGATGGGCGGCGACCTCAGCTACCGTTATTCCGGAGGCGGCGTTGGCTTTTATGAACCGCCGGGCGTTTTCGACCAGAACCGCGGAGGGGGAGCGCAGCGCCGACGACTCCCGGATTATCAGCGATTGCGGAGCGACGGTTATTTTCTTTGCGCGCCGTTTCCGCGCTTTCTGCGTCATCATCCGCTCCATCTCCCGTATCGCGAGGCGGCCCATCTCGCGATGTCCGGGCAGAATGCTCGAAAGCGCCGGCAGCGATAGAAAACACGTGAATTGGTCATTGTCGACTCCGAGCAGGGCTATG
>JAFVZE010000343.1 GCA_017508315.1 Kiritimatiellia bacterium
GGAAGGTTGCGAAGCAACGGCGAAGCCGCCCGACAGGGCCCGCGTCGCAAGGACGCGAAAATCGCCCATATCAAAAGCAGAGTACGGTTGACGCGAAATCCGACGCGTTTTGCAAGTCATGTAGCGCACCAAAACGTCAGAGCTTTTAGAAGTTACAAACCGGGGATGTTCCGATCAGGAAATTCCGCCGTCTTCGAACTGGAGAACGCTCCTTAAGCGAACAGAGCGTTTTCCAGCTCGGAAGTCATTCTGAGCGCTCCGGAACGGTTGCTGACGTCCGATTTCGCAGGCGGTGTCATGTCCGCCCCGGACACGAGCCGGTAGCGCACCGTTTCATCTCCCATATCCAGCACCGACTGGCGCTTGCCCAATATCCGGCGGGAGATTTCGATGCGGACCGGCGCTATCGGAAAGCCGAGCCGGATCGCCAGCTGCGCCGCGCCGCGGTGCAGTTTCAGCCGCGATCCGTCAAGCGGCGTTCTGGTCCCTTCCGGAAAGATTATCACGTTACCGCCTTCTTCCAGTATGTCCCGCGCCCTATCCAGTATCTGCTCGTCGTTGGGAAGCATGACGTTGCGCACGATATATCCGAAAAACGGATTCCCCTTCAGCTGGTTCTTGGCGATCGAATACGAGTCGGGGATAAGCGCCGTAAGAATGACGACATCGATCAGCGAAGGATGGTTCGCGGCAATGATGCGCCCCCTGCACTTTTTCAGATCCGAGGCGTCAATGGAGATAAGCCGCGTCCAGACCGACGATGCGATGAGCAGTCTCCAGACCGACCTGACCGCCCGGTGGGCGGCGCGGCGGCTGCGCAGAAAAGGAACGACGAGAAACGACAGCACGATCCCGCCCGCGGCGAACGAGCCGAAAAGCGCCAGAGTCGTCAGGGAACGCAGAAGCCGCACCGCCATAAACGATCACCCGAGCCGCCGCAGCGATATCCGTCTGCCGGCGAGAGTGCCGATCTCCCCGCCGATAAAGCGGACAACCTCGTCAAATCCGATCAGACCGCCGCCGCCTTCGGTCACTTCGACTTTCCAGGACTCCGCCTCCGCGTCGGGACATCCGTCGAATTTCATAGCCGCACCGTACCCGCCGTCGGCCTCTTCCGCGTAGCACCACACCGTCCGGCCGTTTTCGAAAACGGCTTCGATCAGCGAATTCTCAACCGTCTCCTCTCCTGCCGCGATCGCGGTATAGGTCGAACGGTTGCCGGCGAAAACCGAATACAGCCCCGGCGCGGCGTTGTAGACCGACGAACTGAACTTCCACGGCGAAACCTCGTCTTCCGCGTTGAACGTCTCGACGAGATCGTGCGTCAGCTTGACCTCTCCGTACCGCGAGGCGAAAACGATTTTCGGCTCCGTGCCCTTCGGGGCCACCGGATTCAAAAGCGCGAACACCACCTTCTGAAGCGGGGAAAAGCGGCGCTTGGTCATCGGCGGAACAAAGGAAAGGTCGCATTCCTCTCCCGGAATCTTCACCGCGCGCGCCGTCACATAGAGCGTTTTCTTCATGTTCATGCGCGTTTGAAAACCAGCGACGTGTTGACTCCGCCGAACGCGAAATTGTTGGAGACGGAGAATTCCGCGTCGAAGTTTCTGCCGCCGCCGACGATGAAGTCGAGATCTCCGCACGCCGGATCCGGCTCGGTCAGGTTGAGGTTCGGCGCATACCAGCCGGAGCGCATCATCTCGAGCGTCATCGCCGCTTCGATGGCGCCGCACGCGCCGAGCGTATGCCCGGTGTAGCTTTTGATCGTGCTGATCGGGATCTTCCCGCCGTAGACCGCCGCCGTCGCCTCCGCCTCCGCGACGTCGCCCAGATCGGTGGCCGTCCCGTGGGCGTTGATGTAGCCGACCGCCTCCGCCGGGATCCCCGCGTCGTCGAGCGCGTAGCGCATCGCCATCGCCATGGTTTCGTGGTTGGGCTGGGTCACATGGCGTCCGTCGGTGTTCGTGCCGAAACCGACGACCTCCGCCAATATCTCCGCCCCCCGCCGCAACGCGTGTTCGCGCTCTTCGAGAATCAGCGTCGCCGCGCCCTCCCCGATGACCAGTCCGTCGCGGTTGCGGTCAAACGCCCTCGGAGTGGACTCGGGGCTGTCGTTCCTGGTGCTGGTCGCGAACAAGGTGTCGAAGACGGCGACCTGGGTCGGACTGAACTCCTCCGCGCCGCCGGCGATCATCACGTCTTCCTTCCCGTACTTTATAAGTTCATAGGCGTTGCCGACGGACAGCGAACCGGACGTGCACGCCGTGCCGGTCGGAACGATGCGCCCGGTGGTCCCGAAGTGGACCGAAAGGTTGACGCACGTGGTCTGCGGCATCATCTTGATGTAGGTCGAGCTCGTCACGTTCTTCACTTCTTTGGAGAAAATTATCGTGTAGAAATCGGCGAGCGCGTCGACGCTGCCGGAGGAAGAGCCGTAGGCCACCCCGGTACGTCCGTTCCTGAGCACCGCATCTCCCAGAAGCCCCGCCTGCGCCAGCGCCTGTTCGGTGGCGTCGAGCGCCATGACCGACACCGGCCCCATCGTCCGCGTCACTTTGCGGTTGTAGCGCTCGGGCTTGACATAGCCGGCCGGCGCGCACAACCGCGTCTGAAGGCCCTTGTATTCATCGAGGCTTCCTGAAACCTGCACACAGTTGACCGGCGTCTTCAGCCTCTCGAACGCAGACGCCGTCGTATGCCCGAGCGAACTGATAACGCCCATGCCGGTGACCACCACTCTTTTCATTCAGCACAACCCTCCGTTTATCGAAATGACCTGACGTGTTATGTATCCGGCCTCCTCCGACATCAGATAGGCCGCCAGCGAAGCGACTTCTTCGCACCGCCCGAAGCGGCGCATCGGAATCGCCTTCTTCACCTCCTCGGCGGGAATGTCCTTTATCATGTCGGTCTCTATCACCCCCGGCGCTATGCAGTTGACCGTGATCGAACGCTTCGCCAGTTCCACCGCGAGCGCCTTGACCGCCCCGATGATCCCCGCCTTGGCCGCCGAATAGTTCACCTGCCCGCGGTTGCCGACCACGCCCGACACCGAGGAGATCGCGATGATGCGCCCCTGGCTGCGCGCCGAAACCATCGGCATCACGATCGGCTTGAGCACGTTGTAGAATCCGTCGAGATCGGTCCGCAGCACCCGGTCCCACTGCTCGCCGGACAGCGCGGGAAACGCATTGTCGTCGGCGATTCCAGCGTTGAGCACCACGCCGTAATAGCTGCCGTTGGCGGCGATGTCGGCCTCTATCGCCGCGCGGCAGGCCTCCCGGTCGGCGATGTCGAACCTGAGATCGGTGCCTTCCGACCTGACCGAATGCGTGACCACATCGTACCCCTGCCCGCGCAGTCGCTCGGCGATCGCCCTGCCGATGCCGCGGCTCGCGCCTGTCACCAGAACCCTTTTCTTCAAGACATCCCCTCCTTTATTTTTACGATATCCTCATCCTCCGGCTCGAACGCGTTGAGCCGTCCCTTCGCGGCGACGGTTCCGTCGCCCGCGACGATCCTGACGTCGAACGAAGCGAACGATCCGTCGGTGAAAACCATTTCCGCGTCGACGCGGTAACGCTCGCCGCGTACGAACCTGTCGACTCCGACATCTATCGAACGCGAACCGAGCACGAATCCGATGCGCGGGGCAAGCCGCATCCGCCGCCGCTTCAGCCCCACCAGCGCCGCCATCGTCTGCGCCATGTACTCGAGCGCGAAGACGGAGCTGACGCCGCCGAGCGCGCCGTCGTAGAACGGCGAATCCCCGTCTATCTCGACGAACGCAGAAAGCCGGTCCTCCGAGAACGAGGCAGGATCGAATGACGTCAAAAGCACCATCGGCGGATCGTGCGGCAGGACGTCGGCTACCGGCGGCGCTCCGAGAACGATGCTGGCGTTGCTGCCGCCGAAAGCGAAGGAATTGGAAATAACCGGTCCCGGACGATACGCATCCCCCGCCGCCGCGAGCCGCAGCGGCGGCAGTTCCCCGTCACGCTCCCCGGCAAGCGGATGCGCAAGCGTCACGCCGCCGTTTTTCAGCATGAGATACGCAAGCGCCGTCTCGAGCGCGCCGGCCGCGCCGAGAGCGTGGCCGATGAGCGGCTTCGACGACGAGCACAAGGGTCCGTCTCCGAACACCCGCCATACGGCGTTCGACTCCATTTTGTCGTTCTGCACGGTTCCCGTGCCGTGCAGATTCACGTAGACGATGTCCTTCGCCTCGAGTTTCGCGTCCGCGAGCGCCGCGCGCATGGAAGCCTCCGCGCCCCGTCCCTCCGGCTCCGGCGCCGTCAGGTGATGGGCGTCCGAACTTTCCCCGATGCCGAGAACGGCGATCTCGCCGCGGTTCTTCTCCATCAGGAAAAGCGCCGCGCCTTCGCCGAGATTTATGCCGTCGCGCCCTTTGCCCAGCGGCCTCGTCAGGCTGCGGCTGATCACTTCAAGCGAATCGAATCCGCGCATCACCACCCGGGCGAAACTGTCGGCGCCGCCGGTCACCACCGCATCGCACACTCCGCTCGCGATGAGTTTACGCGCCGAAGCGAAGACTTTGACGCCGGACGAACACGCCGTCGAAACGGCGAGCGCAGGACCCTCGAGTCCGAGACGGGAGCGCAGGAACAAGGCCGGGGTCGACATGTCGATCTCATCGGGGTTGCGCGTGAATTCCTCCATCGTGGAGTTGCTCGTGCCGACGACGACGCCGATTCTCCCGGCGCCGTAGTGCGCCTTGGCCGCCTCGATCTCATCGGAGAAACCGGCGGCGGCAGCGGCCATGAGCGCGGCCACCCTCGACGGCCAGACGCCTTCCGCCGCCTCGCACATTCCGAACGGAGCGCGCTGCCCGCCGGGGAGCACGCCATCGAGCATCCTCATGCCCGAAACGTCCCCCGCCGCGGCGCGTTTCCACACCGTCTGGGCATCGTTGCCGAGCGCGCACGAGATGCCCAGCGCGGTAAGTCCGAAGTAGTCAGCCATTTTCCCTCCCGTCGTCTTCCCATTGATACCACTGCTCCGGATAACGCTTCACGAGACGTTCGAGTTCCCGGACGTAATCGGAAAGCGCATCCTGGCGCGAAAGCAGTTTCGCGAACACCCGGTATCCGCCGCGCTCCCGCACCGAAGCGACAAAGTAGATCGGCCGCTCGAGATGCGCCGCGAAACGGAAAGCGCCCTCCGGAAATCTGCGCGAGCCTCCCAGAAAAGGCATTTCGCGGCAGCGCCCGCCGCCGCGGTCGCCGGCGATGAGCACGACATCGCCGCGCTCCACGATCTCCCCGCCCATGAAAAGCTCGGCCATGCCGAAGCCTTCGGTCGGATGCACCTCGACCATCGGCCGGCAGGCGTGACGCTCTTTGAACGAGCGGAACACCTCGGAGATCGAAAGCGCCATGAAAACATGGAACTTCGCCGCGCATTCGCCGTAGGCGGCGAGAGTCTCGATATTCCCGAGATGGGACGAAACGACCACGACGCCCTTGCGCGAGGCGACATCGCCGATGAATCTCCTGGCGTCGCCGGATTCGTCCAGACGGATCTTCGGCTGCCCCCGCCCCGCGGACAGAACCGCGACCTTGTCGCCGAGCGACATCGCGAAATTGACCAGTCTGCGCCTCGATGCCGCCGCCCGGCGCGATTCGGCGTCGAACGCCCACACGAGATTGCCGACCGCCCACGCCGTGAAATCGAGCGCGCGTTTTCCGAAAAGGCGGTAGATGATCCATGTGGTCTCCAGCCCTATGAAGGTGGCCGCACGTTCATTGCGTTTCCGATGAGGACGGAACAGGATCCACGCGACAAGAAAGGAAAGCGGCAGACCGATCCCCATCGCGACGCCGAACGAACGGACGATCGGAAAAGAGACGAACGCCAGCGACCCGAACCCGACCATGCTCGTCAGCAGCGAGCAGACCACCGCCTTGAAACTTCCGCGAAATCCGTCGGCGAGGAAAATCGTGTAGTCGAGCGCCATGCCGACGATCATGAACGAAGAAAGCAGATGGAAAAGATTGACGTGGGAGTTGAAAACCGACACCGCGACAAACATCAGCGACACCGCCAGCAGCGGGGGCAGAACAACCAAAAACGCCCGCGCCCGGAAGAAAAGCCAGAGAATACCCGCAAGCAGCGCGACGGACACGGTCAGCAGCCTCAATATCCTGCGGCCGTAGGCGTCGAGCGTTTTCAGCAGCATCGCCCTTGGAGCGTAGAATTTGCAATCTTCCCCTCCGGTTTTCGCGGCCTCGGCCCTGGAGACGCGCGGCAGCAGCGTCATCACGCCGCCGTCCTTCCCCGTAAAGAGAAACTGCCCGGCTATGGCCGCGGGGACATCCGCCGCCTCAAGCCGCCGCGCCGGCTGCGGCGGCGGAAATTCGCCGTCGAATCCCAGCCGCCGAGCGATCGTCCGCGACGAACCGCGGTGAAACTCTCGGATCATGCGCGCGTTCGCCTCGCGCCGTGAAAACGGCGGAATGAATTTCGACAGGGAAAGGCCGTCCGCCGCGATGGCGCTTTCCTTCTCGAGAACATCCTCAAGGCTCTCTCCCCTGACGACCAGCATTCCGGCATCGCCGCCGATTCCGCTCAGCTCGGCGATCTGCCGCTCGGCGGCCTTGAGTTCTTCCGAAGGAGAATGCAAATCCCCGGCCTTGGTGGTGAAGTCGACGGAGAAAAGAAACGGAACAACGGCGAAAAGCAGAACCAGAAGGGGAATGGATTTAAGTTTCGGAACCTTTGCGCATCCCGCATCCCCGCCGCCGGGGACTTTTTCCGGCGAACGGCGTTCCCCGGAATCGAAAACGAAAAGATTGCCGAAAAGACTCGTCAGCAGCCCCGCCGACAGGAAAACGGCGGACTGCACGAGGATGCCGATCCCGGAGAATGCGAGCGGCGCGAGACCGACCAGCGTCGTGAGGCACGATTTCAGAAGATTTGAACGCACTCCGGGGAACTCGTCGCCGGAAGCCGTCAGAATGCGATGGAAAGAATAATCGACGGCGATACCGATCAAGGCGGTTCCGAAGACCAGCGATACGAGATGTATCGAATCGAACGCCAGCGCCAATGCCGCAAACCCCGCCGCGCCAGACAATGCGAGATTGAGCGCGATCATAAAGACGGAGGAAAGAGATCTCAGCGCCGCCGCCGCCAGCACGAAAATGAAGACGAGCGAAAACGACGAAAGCAGCCCTATCTGCTCTTCGCACCTGCCGGACGTCTCCATCGTATGCACCGGAACTCCCGAAAGCGCAAGACGCGCATCCGCGTCCTCCGCGTTCAGCCGCCGCGCTGCCTCCATGACCGGCTTTAGAATCTCCGGCAGTTTTCTTATATCCAGCGCCGAGCGCTCCGGAATCGCGAATGAAACGAGCACATGCCATATTCCGTCTTTCTCGGCGGCAAGAACGCCGTTTCTCGCCCGCCAGAGTCCGAAGCCGCGCGGCAGGTTTTTCACAAACCCGTCAAGCAGCCGGTACGGATCGTCTTTGAATCTGAAAAGCGACGGAACCGGCGATGCTATGCGGGCGACAACCTCCTCAAGCAGTTTTCCGCCGCCTTCGCCGCAAATCCGCACATCCTCCGGAGCCACGAACCCGCCGCCGCTTCTGCGGTAGAAATCAAGCGCTTCCGGCAGACCGCCTTCATCAATCCTGAAACGGACCGATTGACGCAGCCGCCCGTCGAGACCGGCGACGAACCGCTGCGCCAGCGCATACGCCTTTTCAAACGATTTCGACGAAGCGACCGCCTGAACCCGGCAGGCCGCCGCCCTGCGGATCGGCTCCGGCAACGGAACGACGTCCCTACCCGCGACGGCCTCGAGCGAAGTCTCGAACTTGGGCGGTCTGATCGAAACCGCGAGCGCGACGAGCGCCGTCACCACGGCGGCAAACGAAAAAATCTTCGCCCAGCGCTTCATTCGCGGCCTTTCCACAACGAATGGGCAGCTCGGCCGGATTCACGGAATTCGATGTCGGCGCTCTCGCCGGAAGCATAGCGGAACCGCGCCTTTTCGACGACCTCGGAGCCC
>JAFVZE010000344.1 GCA_017508315.1 Kiritimatiellia bacterium
ATGGACCGGATGGCCGGAAGTGGGGTCGACAAACGCCGTGGCCATTCCCGACGGAGTCGAAGTTGAGATTTCCGACGCCGACATTGAAAAGGTGCAGTCGCTCGCCTCGATCAAGGCGGGTATCGGATCGCGGATCATCTGCCGCACGAGCGTGAGCCCATTTGTGCTGAACGCTTCGATTTCCGGCGATGTCGTCTTTGACGCCCGCGATTGCGGCACGGTGGTGCTCTCGGGCGACAATTCCGGCATCATCACTCCCGGAGGATTCGTTTTCTCGAATACCACCGTAGTCGTTTCCAACCGTTTCGGGCTCGGCGGCGCGCTCACCGGCGCGGCGCACTTCTATCCGGCTTCGCCGATGACCGAAAACCGCAGCACATTGACGTTCGGCGGCGATGCGGTCACGAACGACGTGAAACTCGTTTTTCATCACGGCGCATATTTCGGATACGAAGATCCCTCCGTGCGCTTTGTGCAGGACGCCAATCTTACGCAGCTCAACGGGTCGAGCGTGTCGACGGTGCAGCGGGCGTATGTGATCGGCGATTTCACCGTCGCTTCAGGATGTCTGATGGACGTTTTCTGCACTCATCAGCCGATCGACGGACGTCTCCGCATCGAAGATGGCGCCAGCCTCAAGGCCAACGGAAATTTCGGCAACGGCTATTACCACATCGCCGGCGAGATCTTCGGCGATCTCGCGATCGAGCAGGGGATGCGCCGTTTTGTCTTCGAGCGCGAAAATACGCTTAACGTGAACAGCTGCCGTTTCTACGACGGCAGCGAAAAGAAGTTCTTCTTCGATCTCAACGGCTTCAACCAGACGATGCCGCGCGTTCTCGGCAACCAGTACGGCACCACGCAGTATCAGCAGTGCTTCGATGTGACGAGCGCGGCGCCGGCGGCGCTGACGCTGAATGCGGGCGCGAAAATGAACTCGGGAGCGGCGATCCGCTGTCTCGACCAGGCTTCGCTTACGTATTCGGGCGCTTCCACGCAGACGATCGGTTTTGCGACCTCGACTACGGCAGGTTCCCTTACGGTCAATTCCGGCGCTATCGCCTTCGAGCGCAACGCCAAGTGGTTGAGTCCCGAGGTGACAGTGAACGGCGGACTTCTCATCGTCCGTCCGAGCGCAGCTACGAACACATTCGGGGCTGGACGCGCAACGGCGACGGATCTTTTCGTAAACGGCTCCGGAAAAATCGAGCTTCAGAGCCCGGCCTACACATCGAGCGTACATTCTATAACCGTAGACGGCAGACTTCTCGAGCGCGGTGTCTATTCGGCGGCTAACTCGACTTTCATCGTCGGCGAAGGTGCGCTTCGCGCCGTCAGGGGCAATCCGACAGGTGTAATGATTCTTGTGAGGTGATTTTCATGAAACATCCGGTTCTTCAATTGTTCACGGTTTTTGCGGCTTTGTCGTCTTTCGCGGCCGATATCTACACGATTCCCAAAACGCAGCGTCCTCCGACGGCCGACGGCGTCATCACCTCCGGCGAATACCGGGGAGCGATGACGTTTACAGGCGCGGCCGACTGGCGCGGGGCGTACATAGCGAAGAAAAAGGCGGTTGTCGATTCCCGCAAGACCGAGTGCGCCGTAACGTGGGACGAGAACGCGATCCGCATTGCGGTAAGATCGCAGACGGCTCCAGGCGGAAAACTAAAGACGGTGGGTCCCAACGAAGCGATTCTGCACGCCGATTCGCTCGAGTTCTGGTTCAATCCCCCAAAAGCGGCCCGTGTCGCCGAATTCGCCCGTTTCGGACAGTTCCAGCTGATGGTCGATTCGACCGGGCGAACCTACGCCCGGCAGCACAACCCCGGATACGGACTGCCCGCGCGCAAATGGAAGATCGAAGGCGTGAAAGTCGCCAACTGCGTCCATGGCGATATCTGGGACTGCGAAATCGAAATCCCCGCCGCGGTGTTCGGCGCCGAGCGGATCGAAGCGGGCGACTGGGGCGCGGTTCTCGGGCGCAATTTCCGCACCGGCAGATCTTCACAGGCGACCTACACTCCGTTCAATGCGCTCGGCGGCTATGCAGTCGTCGCCGAATATCCAGTGCTCAGGCTTGTCGATTCCGGCAGAGCCGAGCCGTTCGGCGGCGAGGCGCAGCTCATGAAACGGGGCGTGCGGTTGAACATTCCCTGCAACATCACCGTAAAAACCCGCGTTCCCGGTCCTGTCGCAGCCAACAAATATCGCCGCTTTTTCGCCACCCGCTGCGTTCCGGAAGGGTATCTCGGCGTTCAGCAGAACGCGGCGCACGACGGTCGGCAGAATCTCCTGTTGTTCTGGCATGTGCTCAAGACTAAAGAATTCCGCAATTTCACTTCCGCACGGGTTCCCGCTCCCGGTGAAGAAACGGTTCTTTCGGTCAACGTCTGCGAAAAGGAACTGGAAGTGTTTTTTGACGGCGAGCGTCTGGGGCGCGTCGTCGCGCCGGAGCCGATCGACCCGGCCGTTCTTGGCGAGCTGTTTCTCGGCGGCGGCACGGACGATGCGGAAATTCTTTCCTGCCGCGTGGCGGACCGGCCGCTTTCGCCCGAGGAAATCAAGGCTGATGCGCAGGGCGATCGTGCGCTCGCCGGTACGCTCAAATGGTATCCGAGTGAGATGCTCATCGCCGCGCAGCTGACTTTCCCCGGGGAAATCATGAAAAAGGGGGAGCCGCGTCTTGAAGTGACGGACTCCTCCGGCGCGAGTCTGGGGACGTGGACGCTGCCACGCCCAGGGAGTTTCGTCGTCACCGGGCGCGAAGGCCGCCGCATGGTGACGGTTCACGACAAAATCCGGCTGGCGGGCGCAAACGCCCGCCTCAGGAGCGGACGCTACCGCGCCGTGCTGACGGCCGGCGAGCCGCGCAAAGAAGTGATCGTCAAAGACTTTGTCTATACGGATTATCCGTGGTTTAAGTCTGCCGTCGGCCGCGATGATATTGTGCTGCCGGGCTTTGAGCCGGTTAAGGTCGACGGGTGCAGGCTCAGTTGCGTTTCGCGCGTTTATGAAATCGGGGCTAACGGACTTCCGGCTAAAATTCATTCGCTCGGCAAACAGATTCTCGCAGCTCCGGTTTCGCTCACGTGTGAAAAAGGCGGTAAAAAAATCGTTTTTGCGCAGGGTGGGGCATACAAGGTGGGTAAGACCGGCGATACGTTTGCAGAATACGAAAGCCTTGGACGTTATCTGGAAATCAAGGGCAGGCTCGAACAGGACGGACTTTTGAAGCTCGATCTCACGCTGCCGCGCACGCCCGGCGTCGATCGGCTCTACCTTGACATTCCGGTCAAGAAGGAGTTTGCGAAACTCTACCACGCTTCCGGCGAGGGGATGCGCTCGAATCCGGCCGGCTTCATTCCGGCCGGAGAAGGGAGGGTGTTCGGTTCCCGCTCCATTCCGCAGTCGCACGTCGACAATTTCATTCCTTATTGCTGGGTCGGGAGCGACGATCGCGGCATCTGCTACGCGGCCGATGTCGATCGCGGCTGGCAGCACTGCGCCGAACGCGACGCGGTGGAGATTCTGCGCGGCGGGGACGGAACGGTCACCATCCGGCTCAACCTTCTCAATGCCGCGCGAGCTGGTGCGGGGCGCAAGATAACAGTCGCGCTTCAGGCGTCTCCCGTAAAGCCTATGCCCGAAGGATGGCGCGGCTGGGCCGATACCTATTTTGACTACCCTTGCACCCGCGCAATGCGAAATCTTGCCTCCAATCCGACCTGGGGATGCTACATCGTCGGAATGGCGCGCTATCCGACGTTTATGGATTTTGAGCACGTGCGCAAGCTTGCGGAGACTGTCCGCACCGGCGTCATCGACGAGGAATACAAAAAGAAGTGGATTGCCCGATGCGAAGAGGCGATGAAGAGCGCACCGGAAAAAGTCCGCTGGTTGAAGCTCAAAAATCCCAAGGCGGCATATAAGACGCTACGCGACCACGTCAACGCCGAGTTTCACTACGCCAGGCAACTTCACGGCAAGCCAAAGCCGGTTCTCTACTACTACACCTGCAACGCCGATCCGTGTACGGGGCTTTACGAACTTGAGACGATGGCGGATGAATGGGGCAATTACACCGCAGTCTACGGTTCGCATCAGGATTACGCAGTCTACTACCTTGACAAGATGCTTGAGGCGGGAATGACGGGCGTATACAACGACAACGCCTTTTTCCGCTGCAACTACGACTGGGTGACGGGAGACGCGTGGATCGACGACAAAGGCAACGTCCATCCGTCGTTCTCGCTCTGGGCGCTCAGGGAACACACGCGCCGCCAGGTGGTGACGATGGTCAAGCGCGGGCTCGACCCGTGGCTTACGATCCATCATACGAACGCCAACATCCTTCCTGCGCTCGGGTTCGCGACGAACACGATGGGCATGGAGTGGAAGTACGGCTCGAGCGAATATCAGGACCGCTACACTCCCGACTACATCCGCACCGTCAACCAGGGACTGCAGGGCGGATTTTTCCCGACGTCGCTCGAGGGTATTTTCGACGTCAAGACTCCAGATCAGCGCAAGCGGATCTCCCGCACCATGTTCGCGGCGCTGCTGCCGCACGAGGTGCGTCCGACTTTGCAGTACAGCTGCGACTGGAAGGGGTATCAGACGATAATGACCCGTCTTGCCGAGTTCGGTTTCGCGTCGAAGGACTGCGAATACACCGCTTACTGGGACGAAAGAAATCCGCTGGTCCGGCGCGACGACGTGCTGACGAGCGTCTACCGACGCGGCGGGAAACTGATGTGCGTCATCGGCAGCTGGGCCGCCGATGATATCGATCTTGAGCTCAAGCCGCGCAAGGGCAGGGTCGTTCGGGCGCGGAACGCCGAAACCGGCGAGGCGCTTGAAGTAAAGTCCGGTTCCGCCGTTCTGCCGCTCAAACGCCGCGACTTCGCGCTCGTGGAGCTGACGCTCGAGCGTTACTGAATGTACGGTAGCCGGGATGTAGAGAGTCAGATATTTTTAAGGGCGGGGATATTTTAGGTAATGGGTTACTCGAATGTGCAACTGTTGTACGGTGATAGCGAAGCGATTTTGTCTGACGTTTTGGTGCGCTACATGACTTGCAAAACGCGTCGGATTTCGCGTCAACCGTACTCTGCTTTTGATATGGGCGATTTTCGCGTCCTTGCGACGCGGGCCCTGTCGGGCGGCTTCGCCGTTGCTTCGCAACCTTCC
>JAFVZE010000046.1 GCA_017508315.1 Kiritimatiellia bacterium
ACGCGCATCGAAGATTTTTCCGCCGTTAGGATTCGAGCAAGGAAGCAAAAGCCTCGCCGGTGCTGCGACTTTCACTTCAACCCCGGAGAAATTGTTCGACGGCGAAGAAAACCACACGTTGAGACGGCCGGATATATCAAGATTTTCAACAGCGTCGGCAAGCTTAACCGGCATCTTCCAGTAATCGCCGTATCCCGGATATCCGACACTCAAGTTCGCCCGTGCTCCGTCGAGCGAAGGACCCTTCCAGCACTGGCTTGCCGAAAGCTCAAAACGGATATCGGTATATGAATTGCGACCGACCGCGTAAGTTCCGTCGGAAAGAAATTCTATTCCGCCGGCGCCTACCGTACTCTTGTTTCCGTCCGTCCAATACCCAAGACAGCCGGAATAATCGAAGATGAAACCGTAGACGTTGAAGCCACCGCCGCCGGAATTGCCGTTGTACTGCGCTTTCACGTGTGCGATCGACCCGGCCGTCCATGAAACCGCATTACCCTCTGCGTCAGTCCATCGGTAGGTGTTTTTTTCGCTCCAGTCTCCGTAAAGAACGGTCGGCTCCTGGGCGCGGAGCGACGACAGCGCGACAAACGCGGACAGAAGGCACGACAGCTTTGTTTTCATGGTGATCACTCCTTTACTTTAATTCACTCGAACACCGCCTTGCCGAACGCGTCGCTCGACTCGAACGAATTCGACTCCATGTTCGGATTCCAGAGCGAAAGCTCGACCGTGGCTCTTTTGAGGTCGGGATTTTCCCGTCCGACATTCCAGCTCCAGGACTCGCCCGCGTGCGGTTTACGGGCTTCAAGCGTCGAATACGGCACCCGGAAAACCATGCGCCATTTCCCCCGCGAGCGGGAATGCTCGACGCTCCACTCTCCGTTCCAGGAAGAATCGAGTTTGCCGAACTTGGGATCGAGCGCATCGGTTATAAGTCCACAGGCGGCATCGTAACGCGAATCGTCTACGGGGTTGGTGATAAAGTGATAGTAGCGCTCACCGCATCCGGTAGGATCGATGAGAATGTCGATGCAATCGTCGGTCCAGCAGCTTGCGTCGTGCCCCTGTCTGGCATAGGTCTTATCATCGGAAATCGTTGTTTCGACACCGAAGTAAACCGCGTCGTCATCGTAAAGCGCCTTAAAACGCGTCGTGTCGGAAACCTTGCCCAGCTGAATACCGCCGACATTCTGCCATTCAATTCCGGCCCAGGCACCTGCATCGGCGGCGAAATCGGCAAGGGTGGGCTTTCCCGCCGCGCCCTTGACCTTCATTGATTTCTTTGACGCGCCCGGCAACACACCGCGCTCGCGCATAAAGGCGATATCCCAGTTGAACGGAGCGCCGAGCGTCGCCCCGAGCCGACCGTTGACGCGCATCTTGTCCTTGCCGAAATTTCCGAGCACCCACACCTCCGGCCATTGCGGGAACGGTTTGACGCGCCCCTTTTCGTTGTACAGCGAATCTACGGCGGCATTGCGTTCAAGAACGGCATCGGCGAGCGGAGCGAACGCCTCCGCCGTGGGATTGACGCGGTAGGCGTTGTACAGGTGGCAGATGCGCCCGAGTCTGCGCGCATAGTCGAACTCCAGCCGGGCAAGCGCGATGCGGCGGCGGCGTTTGTCCGTATCGGCAAGGCGTTCAGCGGCCGTAAGGCTCGCGTCAAGCGCCGCGACGGTATCGGGCGAATAGATGTAGGCGAGAACGTCGACGGGATTGCGCGAGGCGACTTTCTTTGCATCCATCGCCGCAAAACCTTCAAGTCTGCCGTCGAGCTTGCGGAAAAAAGCCTTCATCGGAGCGGCCGCCGGCCCGTAGGCGCGGCGGCAGTATTCGTCGACGAGACGAACGGGGCTGTCGTCGGGGTTTTCAAGAAGACGGTTGAACACGTAGTAGGCCGCTCCTTCCGTTCCGAACAGCTCGCCGAAGCCGCAGCGGTAGATACCCTTCACGCCGGAGCGGATAAAACGTTTGGCGACATCCGCAACATAAGAGAATGAACGCTTGGCGGTAATTCCGGGACGCTGATACTCGCCCCAGATGTATGTGTACACGCCATATCCGCGCGGCACGCCGATCTTCGCCCATTTCGCGAAATTCTCTTCCGAATAGTTCATGAGTTCGACCATCGTATTGGGCGGAAACGAAGAGAATGTCTGCGGCGGCGATGCCGTCGGACCGTAGGCG
>JAFVZE010000345.1 GCA_017508315.1 Kiritimatiellia bacterium
GTTAAGAAGCGAGCGCCGTGTCACATCGGTACAAGAGCCGTCGTCCAAATCGAAAATCTTGTACAAAACCTCATTCGGGTCACCCTTGGAAAGAGAAACGGAAAGTCTTACCGTGAAATTCTCCAGCGAAACTTTCGCGGCGCTTCCGAAAACCTTGACCGGATCGATGACGATCGTCCCGACCCCGCTCCGTTCAACGCCGTAGACATCGCCGGAAACGGCGCCGCGCGGAAGCGCAAGTTCATTTTCTCCGTCGAACGCCGCAACTGCGATATCAACCGGCTTTTCAACGCCCTTTATGACATATTCCACCTTGACATCGGCGGACCACGGCCACTGCTGACGGACGATCACCCTGGAAATCTCCGCCGCTTCGGCGACAACTCCGGCGCACAGAATGAAAGTCGCTGCAAGAAAAATCTTTTTCACTGTTTTTCCTCCTTAAAATCAGCGTACCAGAAAGAGAAGTCCGCCTGCCGGCATAAGCGAAGCGGCATACGTTTCGCCGCCGACGGTCAGCACCGTCTCTGCCGCCTCTGCGGACTTGAGATTCTTAAGGACGCACCATCCCTGCTTCCCGTCCAAACCGGGATGCTCAGCGCCGTCTACCGTAAGCGACGTTGCGCCATAAGGAACCGGCACAACCGCCCGACCTCCTATGACCCGGTTCCACTTGCGGGAATGTTCAGGCACTAAGCAGCGGGTCTTGCCGGATGCGTCAGGCATCAAGCCTTTTACAAGTGCTATTTTCGCCGTTCTGACCGTTTTCGTCTCATCATCGAAGGTGAGCGTAAGCTCATAAACGTCCTCGCTTTGAGAATCGACCGCCTCGGGGAGTTCAAATTCGAAGGATTCACCGCTGATGCCATCGTAAACTTTGGAGTAACCGCTGCCGACACCTTTGACCGTAAGCGCAGCCGTCTGCGCTCCGGAAGGGAAATCGACCGGCACCGTAACCGAACTGCTTGGCGCCGTCCGCCAGAAAGAACTTTCACCCGGCCGCAGAAACGCCGTAAAACTTTCGCTCAACGCCCCTTCGGACGATCCCGCCGCGAGCGCCGCCACGCATACCAAAACGATTCCGTTGAGAAAATCCCGACGATTATGCATAACATCTCCTTGTTGCGGATATTCGAAATGAAGAATACCATTTACCAACGGTCGCTGTCAAATATTCGCCCGGAAAAAGGGAAACGTCAATACTCCCGCGAGGCCGCCTACTCGTCAGCGCACGATGAGTTTCACCCCGTTATCACCGCGTATGAACGAAGAAATCAGCGCCGTGCCGACGCCCGAGAACTCCATCTTCAGGTCCATCGGAGCGGAAACATTTTTCAACACGACCTCGGCTTTTCCTCCGGTGCAGCCGACCGTGACCGGCTCCCCGCCGGAGAGGGAATACGAAAAGACGCCCTCGCCGGAAACGGCGACTTCAAACGCGATATCCCGCAACAAGCCGTTCGACCATTCCCACCTCACGCGGACGGTGTCGCCGCCGGAAAGAGAGATGCCGCCGGCGTCTTCCGTCACGTTCGCTCCCGCCTCGACGACCGTAAACCCGCGCGACGGCTGCAGCGCTCGGGTGAACTCGCCGCGCCAGTCGTATTCATACGCGCCGATATCGATGGTTCCGTTGTAGACGCGCTGGCCTTTTGCGTAATCGGTCCCGCCGCCGGATGCCCGGTACAGCAGATTCGATCCCGCGTCTATAAGCGCGCTTCCGCCGCGAAGCGACCCGTCGGAATTCATATCCGCGACATTGAGAACGTTGAATCTGCCGGCGGGAACGACAATGGAACCTTCTCCGAGCGACACACCCGCGATATCGGAGTCGCGCATAAACGCGCAGCACGTATAAACCGGAGCCTTGAGCGGAGCGCAGAACACGGCGCTGTTCATCACGTTGGACACCGAATACGGATAAGTGGGATGATCTTTAATGTAGTATACCGCCGTATTGGCTCCGCAGCTCGGGAGAAACACGCTATTGACGATCGGCTTCGAATAGGACGCCACGTACGTACCGTTCGTACAGGCGTCAAACACGCAGTTGTACACCTCAAGGCATTCGTTGACGGCCGCGCCGAGACCGACGGCGCTGCAATCGACAAACCGGCATCGCCGCACCGCCGTCGCCATATACGCGCCGCCGCCGCGATAAGCTCGGCAGTCGACAAACAGGCAGTCTTCCACCTTTCCTGGGCCGTTCACGCCGCCTCCGCTGATTCCCGTATGGCCGTCGTCGGTTTTCTTGAGATTGGTGCGTCCGCCGAAACAGGTGAAACCGCGCAGACCGGATGTCGCCTTCAACAGCTTTACGCACGCCACCGCCCCGGCTCCGCAACCTTGCGCACGACTGTCGTCCTGCAGCGCGTCAGAGGATTTTCCGCCGATGAATGTCCTGTCGGCGCCTTCAAGCGAAACGAGCGAAAC
>JAFVZE010000346.1 GCA_017508315.1 Kiritimatiellia bacterium
ATCGTCGCGTGGTCATTTCTTGCTCTTCTCCTTCACGGACCTGTCTTTGACCGCCCCGGGTTCAGCCTTCGCCGGTTTTTCTTCGCGGAAAAGCCGATACACCCGCAGATTTTCGAATACGGTCTTTCTGCCTGCCGGATTCCTGGCGCTGAAAACGATCGTACCGCGCGCTCCGCCTTCGGGAATACGCACGACTCCGCGGCCGTCGCGGGGATAGATCATGTTGATTGAAGGCTGCACATACTTCCCCTTCGCGTCGCGGACAAACACGTTGACGCGGGCGCTCGCATTCAGCGCGACATCGAAGGCGATGCCGTAGTATTCGCCTCCCTTCACATTTTTGAGCGATACCGTCTCATAGCCGTTGGTGACCGACACCGAGTTCGTCTCGGCAAGATTCACGAGCGTCCCTTTTGCAGAAAGCGCCGCAACCTGACGGTCGTAGAACGCTACCGGATTCTTGACCCATTCCATGACCTCGAAAAGCCCGGGCAGCGCCTCCGGCAAGGTTGTGTCGAGAATGCGCGGATCGCCGCGCTTCCAGTTGCGCGCACGCTTCACCCACGGATGAAGTTCCGTCCAGAACCACACATATCCGCCGGAAACGTCGCTCGCCTGAATGAGATCGCGCCTTAGCGTCTCAAGCCGCGAGCCTTCCGTCGGAGGCTTGTACCATGTGGTGCCCTCCTTGCTCGTGTACATCGCGGTGTAGATGGGCGGGGAGTAGCGCACCTGCCGGCGGTACTTGTCCAGATTCTCCGGCGCGACCAGCTGCGGATAGAGCGAATGGAACATATACGCGCCGTTGCGGTAGCCGTTCTTCGCCGCCGTATGATGGTACCCGTCTTCGTCGCCGTCGTTGATCGTCGCCCCAGCCGGAAGGACATCGAGAATGCCGTTCAGAAACGCCGGCCAGAGATTCTCGTCGGCGCGGCACATGGCCGCCACGTCGGCGCGGTCGTATTTCGTGTAATGCTCAAGATGGGAGAAGAACCAGAAAAAATGGAGCGTGATGTCCGGATATTCCTCGAAGACCGGAGCGAAAAGTTCGCGTCCGCGGCGGCGCACGATTTCGCAAAGCTCGTCATACGGCGCCTCGTCGGAGCGGCGGGAGAACTGCCTGAGCTTGCGGTAATCCTCGGGGTCGATCTTTATCCCCTTGAGCCCACCCTGCCGGGCGACCCATGCGACAGTTCGCATCGACTCGGCAATCCGCGCCCACTCGGTGTCGTCTGTCCAGTCGATACGGCGCTCGTACGGCGCGGTGAGCGAACTCAAAAACGAATGGCGCATGGAGCGATGCTTCGTCAGCTTGCGCAAAAGCGGAATCTGTTTCGCGAACGCTTCCTTCGGCCACGCCGGATCGTGCATAAAGTTGTAGTAGTTGCAGCTCACGCGCTTGCCGTCTATGACGGCGCTCGATCGGAGATTGATGCCGATGCCGTCGAGCGGAGTTTTGTCGAAAGCGTCGGCGTAACGCAGCAGAACTTCGGGACTGTCGCTGTTGAACTCCCATGCGAAAGCTATGTATTTCGCACAGGACTTTTCAGCACCTTGAATACACAAGGCGCAAGCGACCAAGAACAGCACCAGACTTTTCATAAACCACCGCACTACCATCCCAT
>JAFVZE010000347.1 GCA_017508315.1 Kiritimatiellia bacterium
CCATTGGAATTCGAGGGTCCGACCCCATTGGTGGGGTGAGAGTGGTGGGGTGAAATCATTTTACAACCCTCCGTCCCTTTGATGCAATAACATATCTTACGCGCGAATTACACATACGACGAGTATAACGATTCAAAAATTCCTTTTTTTTCGCCCGTTCGGCGATCGAAAGACGATCAAACCGCAATCCGCAAGCGGGCAGACGGCGAGGAAACGGATGTTATCTATGCCTTGAAATCAAGAAGATGTCCGACGAGAGAACGGATTCCCCGGTAATAAAATCCGAAATCGAAAAGCGTCCGCGTGGACGTTAGCCGGTGCAGAAGCGCGCGCGGCTGCAGAAAGCCGCGGTACACTTCCTGAACCGCGCGTTTGATCTCCGCTTCGGACACGAGCGGAGTCTTGGTCACGGCGCGGCGCATATCGTACTCGTCCCAGTCAAGAGTATGCAGAGCGTCGTTTTCGAAAAGCTCTTTGAAAAGCGGAGTGCCGGGATACGGAACGGTAAGCGTGCACTGCAAGGTCGACGCCCAGCCGCTGGCAAGAAGCCGACGGGCGAATTTCACGGTGTTGGCGATTTCCTCCGGCCCTTCCCACGCGTGACCGAACATGAAGGTGAGATGAACGTCCAAGCCGGCTTTATGCGCCCACTCGCACCCTTTTTCGACATCCTCCACCTTGAGCGCCTTGACAAAGCGGTCGAGCGTCGTCTGGTTGGCGGACTCCACCCCGAACAGAACGAGCCGGAAACCGGCTTTGCGCATGAGCCGGTAGTCATCGAGCGTCAGGCGTCCGAAACGCATATTGCAGTCGATGCGGACTTTGCGGTTCAGACCGCGCCGGATAAGTTCATTGCAGAAAGTCTCAAGCCACCTGCCGACCGGCAGCGACCCGGAATCGTCCATCAGCTCTTTTACGCCATATTTCTCCACCAGCATTTCGATCTCATCGACGACGTTGATCGCATCGCGGGTGCGGTAGGTCGGATAAAGCGTGGTCCAGCTGCAGAACGTACACTTGGCGTGCCAGCAATCGCGCCCCGACATGATGTAGGTCCCGGGCGTACGGCGGAAATTGCCGTTCTTTTTCGCGTAAAGCTCCCAGTGGACGAGATCGCGGTCGATCCACGGCGCGGAATTGAGGTCGTGGTCGAGACGGAAGCGACCGGTCGTTTTCACCTCGCCGCCGTCCCGGTACCAGATTCCGCTCTCGTATTTTGATGCGTCTCCGGCGGACGCAACGAGATTCTTGAGCAGGAAATCCCAATCCCCTCCGGTCAGTATGAAATCGACCATGCATTCGGCCATCGACTCCTCCGGCATCGCCGTCACATGGTCACCGACAAGAACCGTCTTCGCCGGAGAATTTCTCTTGAACGCGTTTATCCACCTCCAATGGCGTTTGACGACGGGCGTTTTGGTTTCAAGAACCACATAATCCGGCTTGAACGCTTTAAGCCTCCGGTCAAATTCCGCTTCGCTCAACTCCGCTGCGATGCCGTCGAGAAAAAGCACTTCATGCCCCATCTCCTTGATCATCGTCGCGGCGGTCGCGGGAACCACCGGAAAAATGTAGGTAGGGCGAGAAAACCACTGAAACTGGCGATTCTGGGTGAGAAGAGCGACACCCTTCCCACTTTTCATCGGCGGATATGCTATCGCTACCCTCATCGAACATTCAAGCATTCGAACATTCGAACATTCAAACATTCAAACATTCAAACATTCCAACATTCGAACATTCGAACATTCAAACATTACCACTTATACCCAAGGCCCACAATATAGCGGATATCGCTCGATTTGCGTCCCACCGACGGCATCGAATTGTAATCCCATTCGATCTTGCAGAGCAGATCGAAATTCATCACGATTTTCGTGGAGAAGCCGACATCCGCACGCATGAGATAGTTCTCCCAGTCGTCGACCTGCGGCAGAAATTCGAGATTGTGAAATCCTTCAATTCCGGGATTCCACTTCGGATGGTACTTGAGATGATGCGCATAGCGCAGCGTGGCGTAGCTGTCGTCAGCCGAAGGGTCCTGGTCCAGATAGCTGTTCTTCACCCACGCCGCGCCGACTTCCTGATTGAAACTCCACTTGCCGGTCGAATCGAAATCGCGCCCGTCGAGCCACTGGAAACCGGCACCGGCGCCGAGACGGAAGCGGTAATCAAGCCCGGCGATGTCATCCTGTTCGAACTTGCTGTTCACATACGTATAAAGCAATGCCGACCAGAAATGGTCATGCTGGCCTTCAAGCTCCCAGCGATCGGTCGACTTCTCCATGCTTTCCTTCGTGGGACCCGTTTCCGAATAGAAGTATCCGAAATTCGCGTTGAAGCGATCCTTCTCCCAGCGGCGGTTCAGGTTCGCGAGCACCGTGGCGGAATTCTGGTAGGTGTTTCCGCGCGAAGACTGGTAGGCGACGTTCACCGAGCCATGCCATGTCTCCGCCGTCGGATTCAACGCCTTGACATTAGCCATATCGAGCGTTTTGCCCTTGTCGTCGACAAGCGCGCCTTCCCGGACCGAAAGCTGCTTCGTCTCGGTGGAATTGTCGTTGTATTGAACCACGTTTTCCGTCGTCACGTCAAGCTTGACGATATTGGCGAGTTTGATTTTCACCTCACCGAGATCGTCGGCAACGAACGTAAGCGCGCCGTCCTGCACCAGTCCCGCCTTACCGGTCAGGAACGATCCTGACTTTAAAGTGACCCTGTCCGCCATCGCGCTCACCGCGATGAACATGGCAAGAAACATAATTGATTTTGTCTTCATCATTTCTTATCGCTCTTTTTGTTGTTTTTGGTGAAAGGTTTGGGAATCCCGCTGAAGATATTCCCCGGCTCCTTGGGCTCGGGGAGAGGGTCTTTCGCCTGTTCTTCAAGCGGACGCAGGTCGAGCGACCCGATGCCTTCCATGGCTCCGCGGGTTCTGTCTCCCGGCTCCAGACGCTGACGGTTGGTAAACTGACGACCCAAAACGGCATTTTTCGGAAGCCCGGCGTCATTGCGCATATCACGCGGATTGATCAGCCCCACCGTCACGAAGACGATGATCTCCTTCTGCTCTTTGACGCGCACTTTGCTGCCGAAAAGCTTCGGTCCTATCCACCAGATGTCGCGGAGCCACGGAATACCGTTGTCCTTCTGCGTCTCAATCGTCCGCGAAAGACCTCCGATGACGGCTGTGGTCTCGCTTGCCATGTTGAACTCGGTGATGAGACGCTGGACATTTATGACCGGGTACTTCGCCGAATAGGAGCCGGCATTGCTTTCTTTGTCTGAAGTGTCGTTGGCTCCCGCCGTCACCCAGTCGGTACGGCTTGAGATGGTCGGCACGATCGAGACGTTGATAAGTCCGTTGGTGCTGATGCGCGGCGTAACCTCAAGATCGATGCCCCAGCTGAAAAACGCCTCTTTGGCGAACATGAACTTGTCTTCTCCCGGTATCGCCGCCATATTCATCGAAAGGTCGAGCGAGTCGGAACTTCCGCTGGACGTGCGCTTGGCGGAAATGGTGACATTGGGATATTTTTCGGTCATATCGACCTTCGCCTTTTTACCCGAAGAGACGATGATCTTCGGATTGGAGAACACCCTCGCATCCTCGCTCGATTCAAGCGCGCGGAGAATGAGCGAAAGCTCCGACATCCCGATGGTACCGTTTACATACGAGAGGTTCGCCGACTTCGCGCCCTGTTCTGCGGCGGTGGAATCGATGGTATACTTGCCGGTGGAACTGTCGTACGATGTGACACCTTCCATCTTACGCTCGTTCCACCCGGCGTCAAGCGCGAGCGACCCCTTCATCCCGTCAAGCATCTGCCAGTCGATGCCGAGCTTGTGCGAAGCGTTGTTGGAAAGCTCCACAAACCTCGCCTCGATGTACACCTGCCTCGCTTCAACGTCCAGTTCCGCTATCATCCGCTCGCAGGCGTCTAGAATGAGCCGCGGCGCGGTGACCATTATCGCATTCGATTCGTGGAACGCGACGGCCATCTTGGTCACTTTCCAGTTCTGCCCGAACTCGCCGTTCCACATTTCGTTGAACTTCTCCGCCAACTCGCCCGCCGAAGCGTGATTCAAACGGAAAACGCGCGATTCTATCTGCCGGAGTTTTTCCTTCTGCTCTTCTTTTTCCGCCTTTTCGTCGGAATATGCCTTGGCGGTTTCTTCCGCCGCGGTCTTCGCGGCGGCCGCGGCATCGGCGGCGGCCTTGGCGACAGCGTCTTTCACGACGGCTTCCGCCGCGGCTTTGGCAGCCGCTTCGGCCACTGCTTTGGCGGAGTTTTCCGCATCCGCCTTCTCTTTCGCGGCGCGCTCCGCCGCCTCTTTGAGCACCTCCACCGCGGCGCGTTCCGCCGCTTCGCGAACCGATTGCTCCGTTACCTGCACATCCGTCGCCCCGGATGGAGTCTCCTTCTGAGAATCCTTATCGCCCCAAAAACCGAAAACAGCGAAAGCGGAAAGTAAAAGTGAAATTTTCATTTCGCAATTATATCATATTCAGCCCTTGAATATGAAGAACTTGCGCACAAAAAAGTTCACAAGAAACGATACCGCCACTTCCGCAACCACGGCCAGCGACGTCATTATTCCGCACCAATCGATCAGCGCCTTCATTATCGACAACGCGATCACCGTGGCGACGGACGCCGCGGCGAAAAACATCGCAAACTCCGCATACCAGCGGAATTTCCCCGGACGGAACACGAACTTGCGGTTCATCAGCCAGCAAAACACATTGGCGATCACAAACCCGATCGCCGTCGCCGCGCTCGCGATCGATCCGCGCGTCGCATACCAGGCCTCAGCACCCGTGAAATCCGCCGCCGGAAGTCCGAGAAAGCGCACCGCAACGTCATCGGCGGTCAGACATTTCATGCAGGTCGCGGCAAGCAAATAGAAAACCCCCGTTTGCACGAGGGTCGCCATCACCCCGATCACGCCGTATTTGACGAACTGCCAGAACGGACCGCAATCGCGGGAGAGGATTTTTTCAATCAGCTCAGACATTCAACGCCGAAGTGTCCTTACCGACACTCTTAAGGCCGATCTTGTCCATGTCGATGTCGACGATGCCGAGCGGCTTGGCGCTCTTCCAGCCGCCGCGGGTGAAGTCGGGCACATCCAACGAGCAGCTGCGGTTGCGCACGCTCTTCTCGCTGAGTTCGGCAAGACAGCACCACGACGCGAGATCATAGACGTCGCTGTCGAGCGGAAGACCGTTCTGCAGACAGTAGCACCACCTGAGATCCATCAGGAAGTCCATGCCGCCGTGACCGCCGATCTTCTTGGCGAGCTCGCCAGCCTTCTTCCAGAGCGGATGCCGGTATTTCATGCGCATTTCCTGCGTTTTGGCGAAATCGAAATAGCGGTGCACCCCGGCGCCGTTCTTCTCTTCCCAGCCGAAGTGGCAGATGTTGCCGGAAACAAACGCGTCTTCCGGCTTGTTCGCGAAAGTGATGCCGTTGAAGATGCCCTTCGTACCGGTGCAGACGTTGAGACGGCTGTACGGACGCGGCGATGAAACATCGTGCTGGATCATGATCGAGCGGCCGTTCACGGTCTTGACGATCGTCGTGTTCATGTCGCCCATATCGACTTTCAGCTTATCCTTCCAGCTGTGTCCGGGGAAGTTGCTGCGGCCGTAAAGCTCGAAGTTGTACTGGTTGGACTCAAGCGAGACGAGGTAGTCGAAGCGGTCGCCGCGGTTGATGTTCATGTACTGGCAGACGGGACCCAGGCCGTGGGTGTCGTAATGGTTGCCCTTGTGCTGCGAATTGTGCCGGAGGCGCCAGTAGTTGGCGTAGCCGGTCGACCAGCTGTCGATCTTGGGATCGGCATAGCACAGGGAGCGCAGATCGTGGATGTACGCGCCTTCGCCGTGGACGATTTCGCCGAGAATACCCTGGCGCACCAGATTGAGGCAGAGCATTTCCGCTTCGCCGTAGCAGCAGTTCTCAAGCTGCATGCAGTGGCGGCGCGTACGCTCGGCGGTCTCGACGAGCGCCCAGCACTCCTCCACCGTGAACGCGCTCGGGACTTCGATGAAGACATGCTTACCGTGCTCCATCGCGTACAGGGCGATCGGAACGTGCATATCCCAGCCCGTGGCGTTGTAGACGACGTCGATGCCGTCCCATTCGCACATCGCCTTGTACGCTTCGGGACCGGCGAACTCTTTCGCGGAGGGCTTCCTGTTGTCGGCGAGCCACTTCTGCTGACGCTTCACGCGCACATCGTAAAGATCGCAGAGAGCGCACACCTCGACACCGGGGATGTTCGCAAGGCGGTGCACCGCGCCGGGGCCGCGCATTCCGAGCCCGACGACGCCGACGCGCACCTTCTTGAGCGCAGGAGCGGCGAATCCCTGCATGGAGATGCCGGAACAGATCTTGGTGCTTTTCGACATACATCCCGCCGCGACTGCGGCAGCCCCCATCCAGGCCGTACCCTTGAGAAAATCTCTGCGATTCGTCGACATTGCTTTTATTCCTTGAATTTTGCGGTTGAGAACTTTCTATCCGTCAGACTCCGCCGCGGCCGCGAAGCGTGCCGTGCGAGAGGAACCCGTCGTACTTGCGGACCAGAAGATGCGACTCCATGATGCGCAGCGTATCAAGCGCCACGCCGACGATAATGAGAAGCGAGGTGCCGCCGAAGAACGAAGCGATCGACCACGGAACCGACATCCAGCCCATGAGCAGCATCGGGATGAGAGCCACAATCAAAAGCCCGGTGCCGCCGATCAGAGTGATCTTCGTCATCGTGGCATCGAGATATTCGGCGGTGGCGCGTCCAGGACGTATTCCGGGAACGTAGGAACCGTCCTTTTTGAGGTTCTCCGAAATGTCAATGGCGTTGAACTGCGTCGCGACCCAGAAGAACGCGAAGAACATGATCATCGCGGCATAGACGACAAGATGAAGGGCCGTCGGGTTGGAGAGATCCTGCGCGAAACGGTTGAGCATCCCCGAAAAACCGCTGGAAGTCGGATCGGTAACCTTCATGAGCAGCGCCGAAGGGATCTGGATGAGCGGCTGCGCGAAGATGATGGGCATAACGCCGGTGTAGTTCACCCTGAGAGGCATGAAAGTCTGCTGCATGCCGTAGGTGTTGCCGCCGCCGACACTGCGGCGCGTGGTGTGGATGGCGACCTTGCGCACGCCCTGAGTGAGCATGACCGTCCCCATGACGACGAGCAGGAAGAAGATGACGAGAATCGGCAGTTCCGCGATCGGAGCGGACGCCTGTACGCCCGCGAGACCGAAATAACGCTCCCACGCGCTGATGATCGCCTCGGGCAGACGCGAAGTGATGTTGATCATGATGATGAGCGAAGCGCCGTTGCCCACTCCGAAGGTGGTGATCTGATCGGCGATCCACATAACGAAAAGCGCGGCGGAGGTCATGCCGATCACCGTCATGAGCTGGAAGCCGATCCCGGGATTGGCGACGATTTCAACGCCGGCGAAGGCCTGGCCGAGAGCGCCGGGGTGGCTGAGCATCGTAGCGATGCCCCACGACTGCACCACGCAAAGCACGATCGTCAGATAGCGGGTGATCTGCGCAAGTTGCTGGCGACCGCTTTCACCTTCCTTCTTGAGTTTTTCAAGCGAAGGAATGACCGAACCCAAGAGCTGAATCACGATCGATGCCGAAATGTAAGGCCAGATCGAGAGAAAGCCGATGCCGCACTGCTCGAGCGCGCCGCCCGTAAAGACGTTGAACCAGTCCAAGAGCCCGCCGCCGGCCGCGCTCTGCCGCGCAGTCTCGATGACGCCCTGAAGCGCGCGCCAATCGACTCCCGGAGTCGGGATCTGCGAAATAAGACGGCACACGAACACGAGGCCGAGCGTGATCAATATTTTCTTGCGCAGTTCCGGGATGCGGAATGCGTTGGAAAAACCCTTCATCATTGCCATATCTGAATCATCTCCTTGCTTTTTGGAAATTATTTGCAGATGATACCAAAAAATCGC
>JAFVZE010000348.1 GCA_017508315.1 Kiritimatiellia bacterium
AGCGGCCCCACCCATTCCTATTCGTCGCTTGTCGGCTACGAGGCGGCAGGCCGCGGAAAAATGCTCGAGCTAAACGCGCGCAAAGGCGCGGCGGCGGTCAAGTTCATCTCGCCGGGCAATCCTGAAGGCGGCGACTGGACGACGGAACTTGCCTGCGGCGACGTCCCGTCCGGCAGGGAAGTGCGCGCCGTTTCGCTGATCCGCGAAATTCTCGGCGACGACAGCAACGTCGCCGTCGCCTCCGAGCAGTCGAAGGTCCTCGGGAGCGGCGGCGAGTTTACCGCCGCGTTCAAGACCGATTCCCGCGCCTGGTACCGCGCCGAGATAACTTTTGCCGATGCCGCGAGCGGCGAGATTCTGATGAAGCGCGATTATGTCACCCGGCGCGAACGCAAGTCGAACCCGATTCCCGCCACCGTCACGGGAGAACTCGGCTCTCTGGGGACGGTCACGCTCTACGATTATCCCGGCTACGGCCGGTCCCGCGTCACGGTTGAGGTCAAGGGTGATTCGGGAGCGGAGGAAGTGCGCGGCATTTTCGCCGGGCGCAGATTCGAACTTAAACGTGCCGGCGGCGGTTTTACCGGACTTGCCGCTTCGCCTCAGACGGAAGGCGCTCATCCGCTTTCGCTCGCCGTGCGGTTTGCCGACGGAACGGTACGGAAATTCCCCTCCGCGGCGACGATAGTCCGCCGCCGCCATGAGTGGGAAGGACAGAATATCGGACGCGAGCGCCTTGTGCTTCCGCCGTTCAAGCCCGTAAGCGCCGACGGCGCTTCGCTTGATGTTCTTCTGCGCACCTGCAGTTTCGGCGCGGCGGCGCTCCCGTCGTCGGTGAAGGCGCTCGGGCGCGAAATCATGGCGGCTCCCGCGTTTTTCGAGATTGTGGTCGACGGAAAGGAATCGGTTCTCAAAGGTCGGGATACGTCGGCCAAGATCGCCGCCGACGGCATCGACGCGGCACTTGCCGGCGAGGCGTCGGCCGATGGAGTCAAGATAGCCGCCAAGGGCGTTTTTGAGTATGACGGCTTTTCGTTCGCCGATTATTCGCTTTCCGGCGTGGAAGGCCGCACCGTCGAGCGCCTTACGCTGAAGATCCCGCTTGTCGACGCCGAAATACCGCTCATGCACGTTTGCGTCTCCGATTCGATCCGCTCGAATCCGACCGGCAAGATTCCGGCCGGTGAAGGAGAGGTGTGGAATTCGTTCGCGCTCGGACGCAAGACCGGCGGGCGCAAGCTCATGTACACCGCGCAGTCCGTGCCCTATCTCTGGCTCGGCGCGGAGAAGCGGGGCCTTAGCTGGTTCATGAACAACACCTGCGGCCTGCGGCTCGATCCGGCGAGGGGGTCGGTGCGTTTTGTGCGCAAGAACGGCGTCATGACCGTGGAGATCGATTTCATCAACATCAAGTCCGCGCTTGAAGAAGGGCATACGTTCGCGTTCGGTTTTCAGGCCACTCCGGTCAAGACGCAGGACAAAGCGCTCATGCGCCATTTCCAGACGAGCATGGGGCAGCATCCGGAAGGCTTCATCCCGCGCTTCTGCGTCGGCCGCGAAATCGGCGGATTCTGGAGCGGCTGGGCGAGAAGACCTTACGGCAGCGACTGGAAACTTTTCGAGCTCGCCGGGCGCGTCGCCGCGGGAGAGCCGCTCCAGAAGGAGTTTCTCGCGGCGTGCAGGGCGAATGACGCTCTTCATGACGCGGCGCTTGAAAAATACAACGAAGGACTTCCTAAAATCGGCTCCACGCCGCACTTCCTGTGGATGAAGGGCTGCCGGGCGGCGGAGCGCAGCTTTCTCGCCAAGGGATTGAAGGGGGAGAAATCCTATCCTTACAAGTATTCCGATCCGACGCTTAACTGGGAATGGGAAGAGGAATGCGGGGAGTATGGAGCCGAGTGGATCTCGCGCGCCTGCGGATACACCCGCGCCACGCGCAACTTCCTAACGCCCTCGTATCTCGACTACATCCTTTTCTATTACCGGAAAGAAATCCGGCTTGGAATGAAGGGGCTTTATTTCGACGATATGTTCCCGATGACCTGCCGCAATCCCGATACCGCCGCCAAACTTGACCGCGACGGTTCGTGGCACGGGAATTTCGGCATTCTCGAAATGCGCGAACTCGTCAAGCGCGCGGCGGTCATGCAGCACCTTGAGGGAGTAAGCCCGCGTCTCATCCAGATACACATGACCAACTGTCTCTTAGTGCCGGCGTTTTCGTTCGCGACGAGTCTCCTTTCGTGGGAAGACCATTACGGCGAAGATGAGTTTCAGAAACGCTTCAAGCTCGATTATCTGCGGGCGGAATCGCTCGGCAGCCAGCTCGGCGCGGAGTCGGTGGCGCTCGACGGCATCAGACGCAAGACGTCGAAGAACGACGCTAAGTGGAAAGAGAAGTTCAAGTACTTGACCCGCACCCAGATGGCGCTTCTCCTGCCGGCCGGAGTCAAGGTCTGGCAGCGCTCGCCGTGGCCGCCGGATACGGGGGTGGAGGAAAAGGAGCTTTACAAGATTCTCGAGGTGCTGGGCAGATTCGGGATATGGAAGGACGATTGCACGTTCGTGCCGTTCTACGAAAACGACGGCGCCGTGGGCGGCGCCCCCGAAACGGTGCTTGCCGGCTCCTACCGCCGGGAGGGAGAGGTGCTCGCGGTATTCGGGAATCTCACCGGCGAAAAGGTGCGTTTCAGACTGTCGCTCGACAGCATCAGACTGAAACTTGACGGCAAGGCTGCGCCGGTCGACGCCGAGACAGGCGTTGAACTGAAAGACGGCACGGTGGAAATAGCGCCTTACGACGTGAAGATGCTGCTCATCAGAAAATCGTAATACGGGTTATTGACTGCGTCATCGGAAATTTGATATACTATGCTGACAAACGCGGGCCAGGTTAGCACAGTTGGTAGTGCGGCTCATTCGTAATGAGCAGGTCGGGGGTTCGAGTCCCTTACCTGGCTCCAGTCATGGCGGGAGTAGATCAATTGGTTAGATCAACAGATTGTGATTCTGTGGGTTGCGGGTTCG
>JAFVZE010000349.1 GCA_017508315.1 Kiritimatiellia bacterium
CATCTTTTTGTTTATAGTTCCGATTATTTATTTCGTGATTATTTCTGCGGCGGAGTCGGGAAACGCCAGCAGAGACGGATGCCGTGGTAGGTTCTTTCCGTGTCCGACTTGCGCAGCGGGATGATGCAGTCTCTCGCCGAACTTGAATACGATCCGCCGCGATACGACCGGTAACTGTACTCTCCCCACGTCGCGGACGATGCGCCGAGATCGTCGACCAGCACCGGATAGTCGTCTTTACAGTAGTAACCATCCGAATTATACCAGTAATAGTACGTGCCCGAAGCGATACCGTTGCACCACTCTCCCTCGTTGCCGTGCATATCGTAAAGACCCCAGGCGTTCGGTTTGTATGAGCCCACAACCGCAGTACCCAGAGATTCGTCGCAGGACTTCGCCGCCGCCGTATAGATATTGGTTTCGCCGACTTCATCCCAGGTTTTGACCATGCCGCCGTTATGACGGTAGCGTCCGAGCTTTTCCAGCGCTTCATTGCCGTTCTTGACCGTATTGAATTTCGTACTTGTGGAAATCCCCGCATCGCTGCCGTCGTTCCAGAACCCGCTCGCGGCTCCGCCTGCGCGGCATGCGTACTCCCATTCGCTCTCGGTCGGCAGATCGAATCCTTCAGTGCCGGTCCGTTCGCGGAGCTTTCCGAGCAGACTTGAAGAGAGCACCTTATAACCGGTGATCGGCCAGTTGATCGTTCCATTGTAACCTATGCCCCGGATATTCTGGTAACTTTCGGCAGCCGGGCGAAGCTTGCGTCTGCCGCCGGTGAAAATGGAACTCTGGCCGTAAGACGATTTAAGAAGATACAGCTGCTCCTGCGTCATCTCGAAGACCGCCAGATAAAACGGCTTGGTTATGACGGCGGTATGAGAAAGCCCCGATCGCCGACAGTCGGTGGGTTCGGACAGATCGTCCCAACCCTGACGGTAGGTTCCGGGCTGGATCAGACGCAGAACAAGGTTGGTCGTTTTGTGATAATCGTCCCACTTGCCCTTCTCCACTCCGGGGAAATCAGGTACGTCTTCATAATAAAATACCGGATAGGGATCGTCCGCCGTCGCCTTCGTCCCCTTTGAAAGATCAATGACCATATATTTCGCCATATTCGCCGTCACCGTATATTCAAGATTGGTAACCTTCAGCGACGGCGCGTCGGCAACGGCATCCCAGGTGACACGGTAAGAACCCGCATTGGTGCAGAACGCCGTTGAAAACTGATCGAAGGTTTTCATCGGCACTTCCACCGTCTCACCGGCCTTGTTGACATAGCGCGCTTTGAAATGGATGAATGCGAACGCCTCGGGAACCGTGCTCGTGAACGAAAAATCGATATCCACCTTACCGTTCCACGGATAACGCTGCTTAGCCGCGATTGAAGTAACGGCGAGCTGCGTATTGTTGGTCATCGAATCAACGGCGGCACCCCGGCAGACAACCGCACCGGCAATGCCGAAGAGCACCGTCAACAGTTTTCTTATCATAAAACCGACACCTTTCTTTTTATGAAAAACACTTACTCCTGCGCCGGCGTTTCAAAACGCCAGCAAAGGCGGAATCCAAAAGCGGCGCGCTCGTAATTCAAATTGACTCCGCGCCGCGGAACAAGACAGGAACTGGCGGGATCGTTCCAGTCGCCGCCGCGCGCTATGCGATACCCCCACTGTCCCCACGTCTGCGTAACCTGCCCGACGTCGTCGACTCTTACGTCCGTCGTCGCGTACGTAATTCCCGGCCAATGCCCGTTGGTAAGCTCGGCAACATTGCCGTGCATGTCGTAAAGTCCCCAGGCGTTGGGGATGTAGGAGCCGACAACCGCAGTACCCAAAGATTCGTCGCTTGATGCCGCCGCTGCAGTATATATGTTGGTGCCGCCGGCTTCATCCCAGGTCTTTATCATGCCGCCGTTGTGGCGGTAGCGCCCGAGCCGCTCCATCGCTTCATTGCCGTCCTTGACCGTATTGAATTTCGTGCTCGTGGGAATACCCGCATCGCTGCCGTCGTTCCAGAACCCGCTCGCCGATCCGCCGCAGCGGCTGGCGTACTCCCATTCACATTCCGTCGGCAGATCGAATCCTTCCGTACCGGTCCGGTCGCGAAGCTTGCGCAGAAAACTGTCCGCCGCGACCGCCGATCCCGTCTTAGGCCAGTTGATTGTGCCGTTGTACCCTCTTCCCCGGATATTCTGGTACGTCTCCGTCGTCGGACGCAGAAGACGGCGCCCTCCGGTAAAAGGAAGCGAAGTTCCGTAGCTTCCGGTCAACAGATGATACTGACCCTGGGTCGTTTCAAACACCCCGAGATAGTAGGGCTTCGTCAATATGGCCGTATGCGCGCGGCCTTCACGGGCATCACCAGGGTCGGACCATCCTTGAATAAATTGCCCCGGCTGGATCAGACGCAGAACGAGATTGGTCGTTTTGTGGTAATCATCCCACTTGCCCTTCTCTACTCCGGGAAAATCAGGCACATCCTCATAGTAGGAAATCGGATATCGGTTGTCGGCGCTCGCCTTCGTCCCCTTTGACAGATCGATGACCATGTATTTCGCCATGTTCGCCGTAACCGTGTATTTGAGGTTGGTCACCTGCAAAGCCGGAGCATCCGCCGCCGAATTCCAGGTTACGCGATACGAACCGGCGTTTGTACACCACGGCAGCGTCACCTGCTCAAAAGTCTTCATGGGCACCTCGACAGTCTCTCCCGCCTTGTTTACGTACCGCGCCTTGAAATGAATGAACGCGAAAGCCTCGGGAACAGAACTTGTGAAAGTGAAATCGATATCGACTTTGCCGTTCCACGGGTAATGCTGCTGCACTTTGAGCGCCGTCATTTTCACGTCCGGATCACCGTTCATCGCATCAACGGCCGCGGCGGATACGCTTTCAAGCGCCGTCAGCGCCGCACAGATAAAAAGCAGTTTCTTCATTTTCATCGTTCCTTATTTTTAAATCACCGAAAAACAAGTTTAAGCGAATCGCCGACAACGTTGAGATACGCAAGCAGCGTTTCCCCGCCGTCGGAATGCACAAGCGTGTAAAGCCCTCGCTGCAGTCCGGCCGCCGTAGGCTTGAGCGTCAACATTCCCTCCATACCGGCAGGAGAGGCGACAAGCGTACCGACATACGTTCCGTTCGTGTCTCCTCCCGCGTAGACGGCCACGAGCGAACTTGTCGCATTGGTAGACCAAAGCGAAGACCATGCGACAGGAACCGGGCCGTTGCAGGAAACTCTCCTTACCGTTCCGGCCGGGCGCGAATCGAGAAAAGAATTCTTCTGCACAAGATCGTGAACGGTGCATACGAAAGCCAATGACGGGAAAAGCGTAATGAACCGGGTATCCGTTCTGTTCTGCGTTTTAAGATCGATGCGGTAAGTAACGTATCCATCGTCCGGCGCACCGACAAGACTCACCGTCCGCGCTCCGTCTTGCGGTGTCACCTTGACGCCGTTGACGAAGACCTCCGATTCAGCCTGCGAATCTCCGACAAAAACCTCGACCTCATCTCCGGCCGCCGCGATACGCGGAGCCGGAACGGCATTGTTGTCGAAATATACCGGCTCCGTCGTCAACGATGACATCCCGGCACAATAGACGGAAGATGCAGTCCCGTAAAGCGCAACCATTACAAAAAAAGCCTTTTTCATACGAATATAATACCATTTACCCCCCCCCTGTCAAATCCGGCAACAACTGGAGTTTACCCATTTTTGAATTTTATCGTCGCTCGTCAATAATCGGGTGCAACGCGCGATTTATGCACAAATACGGCAAATTGCCCGCACCTATGCATTGCGAATATATTGGCGTATATGAAGCGAATATACGACTTGTCTTCCCCGACGCACATACGGGTTTCTCGCCACAACGCTTAGCCTTTTTGGGCCTGCTCCAAGAATGTTCCGCATTCGATTCTCATTTTATCCGTATAGACTCGCCGCAATATCTAAAACAAGGATTGACGCGGTGTCGTGAAGACGGGAAGTGCGCCGGGGAAGACAAATCGCGCTCCCGATAGATGCGGCACGGAGTTTTTAAGCCGACGGGCGACTGCCCGTCGTAAAAAAAGAAGTTGTTTCTAATAGTTGTTTCTCATCTAACCATTAAATCTGCGTCAACGGATGAATATGACCGTCCCGATCCCTACGGTCGGCTTTACCGTGCCGTTTACCGCGGCCTGGCTGCCGACAAACTGGTAGACATCCAAGACTCCGCCGCCGAGATCGATCCGAGCGCCATCCTCGAGAATGAGCCGGATCTTTCCGTCGAGCGACATTCCCGCAAAATTGTAGACGCCGGGACTCTTGAGCGTGACTTCCGCCCGCCGCGCCGACGTATTGGTAACCGTCTGGAACGGAGGAGTGCGGGTGAATTCATAATCTCCGCCGCCCGCCAATTCAAGCGTAGCGGAAAGACGCGACAGGTCGCCGGTAAAATCGACTCCGCCGCCGGCAAGACGGACGCATCCTACGCCGCTCACATCATTCGTGAATGTCACGAATGACGAATTCTCAAACTGCAAGACGCCCTTATCGAGAACAACCGTCCCGGTTCCGGCGCCGTCTGCACGTTCAAGCGCAATTGTCGACTGCACAACATCCGTGCCGCCGGTATAAGTGTTTGAGCCGACAAGCTTGACGACACCGGCATCATAACTTGTAAACGGATTATAAATCTCAAGCCTGTCCCCGGACACAACACCGCTGATTACACCGGTAACTCCATCTGCCGCCGTAATCCGCGTCGATTCCTCCAAAATCACATTGCCGGAAACTGTCGCGTTTTTCGCAAACGAAAGCGCTCCCTTGCGGTAGTTGACGTACAGGCGACCGAGATTGTCCGAATCGGTCTGGTGGGAATTGCCGCGACCGGCGAGATGGAAATTGTTGGCGAAGACGGCGTTCTCGACATTGAGGATCACGCGCCCGCCGCGGCACCAGCCGCGGCCGACATGGACATCTCCGCTTGAAAACGCCCCGGCGTTGTTCGCATAGACGTCAACGCCCCATATCCGCGTGCCGCCGGTGTAGACGTTGGCGTTGCCGATCGCGACTTTCTGGTCGTGGTCGCGGTTGAAGCAGAAATACGAAACGCCTGCCGTGCCGGCCAGCTTCACGCCGATGGAGTTGGGATATCCCTGATGGGAGGTGGGGATGGTGAAAATTCCTTCCGAACCGCCGAAATCCAACGTCCCGTCTCCACCGCGCAAGCTGTTGCAGACGCCGAAATGTATCGCCGCCGGATCGCGACCGTTGCCGACCTTGAGCACCGCACCTTTGCCAAGTTCGATGTATTTGTCGCGCGCCCCCTGAGCGTAACAGATTCCGCCGACTCTCGTTTCCGTACCCGCCGCAAGCGAAGGCGAGTAAGAAAGCTTCACGATCGAAGTTGCGTCGACATCCGTGAATGATGTTTTGTACGCATCGAACGGCACTATGCCGCGTTCGCCGTCGTATTTCGCGAACTCAACATATCGCTGACTGTCGCCGGTCGAAAGATAGACCGGCAAAGCCAACGCCCCCGAATCCGGATCGTTGACAAGACCTTCCGCTACCGTCATCTTCGGACCGGTTTCTTCGCCGAACGGCAATGCGCTCTTCGAGGTATAGACCAGCATCGCGCTCCCCGGTCCGACGCGCCTGAGCGACGAAACGGCAAGACTGTTTGACGAGGAACCGAAATTCACCAGAGCGCCGCCCTCGAACGCGAGTCCGCCGGGAACGGCGGCATCGACAGACATGCCCGTCTCGCTCTCCGTCAATGTGGCATTGCGAAGCGTAAGCTCGCCCGTACCGGTCGCCGAACGGGTGACCGAATCAAGCGCGGCATTGCGAAGCGCATATGTTCCGTCGGAAATCCGCACCGGACCGTTAAGTCCCATCGGCTCTGAAAAACCTATGTAACCGGAATGATCGATATCAAGAAGTCCGCTCGTCACCGTATTCGTCGCCACGACAACGGGAATGTCGCAAGTGAAACTGACGCTACCGCCAGGCGCATCGTCGACGGCACGGATGCGACCGCCGTTCGATCCGATATGAAAGAGTGTCTTTGACGCATAGCCGCCGTCAAGAAGCGTCAGCGAGTCGTCGCCGTTGTGCCGGGCGACGGCAACCGTACCGCCGTCAATGAGCAGTTGCGAAGGACCGTCCTTCACTGCATTGGCGGAGGATGCCAACTTCGCCCCCGACTTGACGTAAGCCGTTCCCCCGCGGACATGGAGCGATTTCAGCCCTTCTCCCAACGAGGTGAAGAATTCTCCGCCGGACTGAAGAACGGAATTCCATCCCCAAGCTCCTGATGTACCGACATAGCCCGGCATCTTCAAAGTGCGCGATGTATCGGGAGAAGCGAGATTCACCGCACTGTGCCACGAACCGCCGGAAATGCGGTTGAATACGGCGCTCCCGTTTTTCCCGTAATAGCTTGTCGGCAGAACGGCCGTGCCGCCGGCAAGATCCCACTTGCCTACGTCCGCATCGTTGAAGCCGAGATTTCTGATCGGTCCTGACGTCCCCGCCCGGTTGCGCAGATTCAAAAACCTGACGGTATACGATTTGCCCAGAATGTGCAGTTTGCCGTTTCCCTCCACCGGGAAATGAACATCATAGTTCTGCCCGAGCTTGAAAGTGAGAGTGGCATCATCGCTGTAACGGACGGCGCACGGCGCGGTTGCGGACGTAAAATCGTTCGCCGCCGTATTGTCGCCAAGGCTCAACTCGTACGGTCCTTCAACCGCCAAAACGCCGGTTGCCTTATATTTCGAGCCGACGAACGTGGCGCTGCCGGTGACCGTCAGACTGCC
>JAFVZE010000350.1 GCA_017508315.1 Kiritimatiellia bacterium
CCTCTTCAAGATGCTTCAGGAGCGCCGCGCAGGCCTCCGCTTCAGGGCGCGATTGCGGCTTCGCCTTCGCTTCCTTGCTCACGCGCTCGTAGCGGCGCTGGAGCTGCTCCATGTCGGCAAGCACGAGCTCCGTTTCGATAACCTCCGCGTCCCCGACCGGATCGATGGGAGCGGACTTGTTGCCGCCTTCCTGCACATGGATGATGTCATCGTTCTCGAAGCACCTCACCACGTGCAGAATCGCATCGCACTCGCGGATGTTGGCGAGGAACTTGTTGCCCAGTCCCTCGCCCTTGGACGCGCCTTTGACGAGCCCGGCGATATCGGTGAAATCGACGGTCGCGCGGATGATCTGCTCGGGCTTGGCGATTTCCGCAAGCTTCTCAAGCCGCGCATCCGCGACCTCGACCACGGCCGAATTCGGCTCGATGGTGCAGAACGGATAATTCTCCGCCGCCGCCTGCTGTTTTTTAGTCAGCGCGTTGAACAATGTCGACTTGCCCACATTGGGCAGACCCACGATACCGACCGACAGACTCATTTTTTCCTACCGTCTCCGTTCTTGCTGTTCCCGCCTTTGAATTCCCAGCCGGGATAAAGGCTCTTGAGATTCTTTCTGTAAAACTCCGCATCGACCACGCGATCTTCCCTGAGCGCCCGGACATACATGCTTTCGAGCAGGGAGACGATATCCGCCTTCATTTCTGCCGCCCTGTCCGCCTCCTCTTCGGAAAGCTCGCGTTCCAGTTTTGCGAGCTTACGCGTCGCCCTCGGCAGCGACTTGTCGTTCTCTGCGAGATACGGCTCCTTCTTCAAAACCCGGAGATTGCCTTTTTCGTCGACGACCTTGTCGTCCGTGCCGCCGACCCAGGCGAGATCGGCGACTGTCTTCTCCGGCTTGAGCGCGCGCTCGCGCTCGTCAAGCTCCTGCTTGAACTCCATAAGGTCGCGCTCGAGCGTTTCGAAGTCGATCTTCATAAGTTCGAGCGCCTTGGCCTCGGCGATCACCTTTTCGCTGCGCAGTTTCTCCGCGGCGAGCCTGTCGGCTTCCGCCGCGGCCTTGAGCGCTTCGGCGTTTTCCAGCGCCTTGGCCTTTTCCCTGCCGGCAGCCGCGCTCTTCGCCCGATCGGCCGCCGCGGCAGCCTCTAGTTTCGCCGCGGCCCGCTCGGCTTCGGCAACCTTGAGCGCCGCTTCCTTCGCTTTGCGGTTTTCGCTCTCCGCTTTGAGTTTAAGCTCCGCGGATTCTTTTTCCATCCGCGCCGCTTCTTTCGCGTCGGCTTCCGCGGCGGCTTTCGCCTCGGCCGCCTTCGCCTCGGCCGCGGCCTTTTCCGCCGCCGCCTTTTCGGTCTTGCGCACCGCCTCGGCCTTCGCCTCTTCGGACGCGGCAGCCTCCGCCAAAAGCCGCGCTTCGGCTTCGCGGCTCATGCCGTTTTTGACGTAGGCGACGGCTCCAGCGATCACCGCAGCGGAAACGGCAATGACCGAAATCACGTTCATCCTCATCTTTCCGCACCCTTTTCAGCTTTGGCTTTGTCGAGCTTGGAGCGCTCGTTCTCGGCGCGCGTCATTTCCTCGGCCTTGTCGATCTCCTTCTGCGCGGAGCCGAGCTTGTCCTTCTTGATTTCTTCCACAAGCTTTTTCAACCCTTCCTGGCTGTCCTTGTCGAGCATCTTCTCTTCAAGCTCCTTCCGCTCTTCCTTTTCAAGCTCCTCTTTGTGCATCTTGAGCCAAACGGCACGCTCTTCGGCGGAAAGCTCCTTCAGTTTCTTGGCGCGGTTGAGTTTCTCCTGCTCGATCGCCTGACGAGCTTTGCGCTCGGCATCCTGCTTTTTCCATTCGTCTTTCAAACGGCGAAGCTGTTCTTTCTGCGATACGGGATCGGCCAAATCAGACGCGGACCAACCGCCGTCTTCCCATGGATTAGGATCGGAAAGCGTCTTCTTGCGGCGCAGTGCTTCCGCCTGCGCGACCTCAGCGTCATCCAAAACGTAAGGTGTCATAAATATCAAAAGCTCGGACCGATTTTCATCTTTATCCACGCTGCCGAAGAGCCATTTGCCAATATACGGAATATCCTTAAGAATCGGAATTCCCGCCTCTTTGTCGCTGATGTTCTTCGTGGTTAAACCTCCGAGAATAACCGACTGCCCGTTTTCAAGAATAATATCCGCAGCCATTTTACGCGTAGCCGAGATCTCGATATCCTTCGACGTATATGATTCCCCTTCGGGCACAAGCATCGATTGTGTCCCTCCCACCTGAGAATACTCTTCTTCCACTTCCAACATAACTGTCCCGTTGGGATTGATTTTCGGTGTGATCTTCAAGGTGATACCGATATCTTTCGTCGTGTATTTCGGCGAAGGCATACCGCTTCCGTAGTAACCGCTCCCGGTAGACTGCTGCCAATCCTCCACAAACTTCCGTGAACTTGTGGCTTCTATGGTAGCCTCTTTGTTATCAACCGTCATTACTATCGGCGAAGCTACATACTTTGTGCGCGAATCCGTTTTTGAAGCGTCAATAACGGCCGAAAGATTCAGTTTGTCGGATTTGACAAAATAATTAAGCCCGCTTCCAATCGGATTTACCGCATTTGTAGTCGCTCCGACGAATTTTGCAATTTCTGTTGACCCGGCACCACCACCAATCATCTGTCCATGATTTAAAAATGCAGATTCCGCCACCTTGCCTCCCATAACCCAGTCGACCCCGGTTCGGAGAGTATCACCCAAACTGTCCTCGATTATCACCGTCTCAATCAGCACCTGGCTGAGTTTCACGTCCATCGACTCGATGATGGACTCGACGACCGGCACGAGTTCCTTGTTCGTCATCACGACAAGACCGTTGATGCGCTTGTCGGCGAGAACCGTCGTGTTGTCCTTTGAAAGTTCTCCCGCCTTCGCCTCGCCGGTGCGCTGGTTGGCGGAATTTTTCCTCGCCGCCGCCGGCTGATTGCGCGTCAAATTGCCGCCGCTGCCGGATTTTGAGGCCTGATTCTGGTTCTGTTTGCCGGAATTCTTCGAGCTCGGGGCGTTTCCTATAAGATCGTTTATCATGTCGGAGACCTCTTCGGCCTCGGCATACTTCAGGCGGTAGACCTTGACGACGGTATCGGGAGTGGTCTCCACGTCGAGCTGTTCGATCACCTTGTCGAAAAAGTCCATGTTCGACTTCTGAGTGACGATGATCAGCTTGTTGGAGCGCTCGTCGGAAAGTATGAGCACCTTGCCGCGGATCATTCCGCGGTCGGCGTCGGAAACGCTCATCACCAGCGAGGCGTTGTTGACAGCCGCGGGCTGAGCCGCCGGCTGATTGCGCCCCAAGAGGCGGCCGCCGAGCATCGTGCGCGGCTGCTGCGCGGCCGCATTCACCTTTTTACCGCTCTGCTCCTGTTCTTTCTGCGACTCCTGGACAATCGTTTCAAGCGCGGTTTTAATGTCGTTGGCGGCGGCGTTCTTGATCTGCCGGACGAAAACGTTTTCCAGAACCGGAGAGGCGACATCTATCGTCTTGGCGATTTCAAGCATCCGGTTGATGTTCTGCTGGGTGTCGGTCACGAGAATCGAATTGGTGCGTTCGAACACGAGCAGGATGCCGCTGTTGGACTTGAAGCCTTCGAGCGCCTTCTGCGCCTCTTCCGTGGAGATGTTCTTGAAGGGAATCATCATCGAGACGACGCGTCCCGAATCGGCAAGTCTGGTTTCCGCGTCCATTATGAGCGGAATGCCTTCTTTGCGCACATCCTTGCGCGGCAGAGCGCGGATGAACTTTTCGCCGTAAGGCTCCAGATGGATGCCGTTCATCTCCAAGACCACCTCGATGGCCTCTATCCATTCCGCGTCGGTGAAAGTCTGCTTGGAATCGTTCTTGAGGGTGATCGCCGGTTTCGGGGTCGCGGGATCGACCAGAATCGTCCTGCCCACCATTTCGCTGTAGACCTTGTAGACCATCTCCACCGGAGCGGCCTCGAACGCCCGGCTGCCGGCGCTCGCGGCGGACGAATCGGCATCGGCGCCGGCGCTGCGCGATGCCGGTACCGGCGCATTGCGCGGACGCAACCCGGGGAACCGGCGCAGCGGACCGCGCTCCTGCTCCTGCGCGGAAACATCGCCGGCAAGCGACGCGGCAAGAAGCACCACGGCAAAAACGGACAAACTCTTCATCGGACGACCCTCCATCGTTTACTCCCGCATATATGCGCAAGTCAAAGTGAAACTGCCGCGCAGATATCCTTTTTTCGAACTCGGTTTGAAATTGAGAACCTTGATGTCAAACATCCCCTGATCGGTATTTTCAAGTTCGTGCATGAACTTGACGAGCGCCTCGAGGCTGCCCTCCCAGCTCTTCACCTCGATCGGCAATTCCAGCACCTCTCCGGCGTCGACTTCCTTCCCGGGCTGGCGGTGTCCGATCAGAATCCGGTGCTTGAGCGCCATGTCGTCCATTTTCTTGAGCCAGGTGGTGTCCGTCGCCTTCCCGCTCTCGAACATGGGCATATTGGACTTTTCCTCCTCGTAGGACTTCGCCCATCTGCCGCGTTCGGCGATCAGAGCGCGCTCGCTCTCGCAGCGTTTCTTCGCGCTGTCGTACATTTTCGCCGATTTCTTCCAGGCGCTTTCGGCGTAGAGAAACCAGATTGCCGCCGACAGCGCGTACAGAAGCACCATCGCCAGAGCCGCCATTACCGCCTTCTCTCTGAGAGAGGAATTCACTGCGCTCCCTCCGCCAGATACCGGCACTCGAGGTCGAATCGCTGCCTGCCGCCGCGACCGGCCGTAGGCCCGTGCAGGTTCACCGTCGCGAACACGACATCCTCGCCGGCCTTGAGTTCGCTCATCGCGTCTTTGAAATCATAAATAAGATCGGCGGAATCCGCCTCGCCGGAAATTCGCAATCCTCCGTCGCCGTCTTCGCCGCCCGCGCGCTCGAAGTTCCAGGAGTTGAGTTCGATTCCCTGCGGCAGACGGTCGCTGAGCGCTTTCATCATCTCCAGAGCTCCGCGGTCGTGATCGGAATACTTCTTTACGAGCTTCACCTTCTCGCGCATCGCCGAGACCTGCGAATACTGTTTCCTGTGGCGGCGGCTGAGCTCCTTCTGGTAATCGGTCATGAAGCCGTACGCCACCGGCACTCCGAAAAGCACTCCCATGACCAGCGCCCACAAAGTGCCGGCGACCGCGAGATAACGCACCATCTTCGACTTGAAACGAGTCTCTTCGAGGAATTCGCGCCAGCTCGCAGGCAGAACATCGAGCGTCATCGGCTCCTGCGAACGCTCCTTGATCCCCTCGAGCGCACGCTCGATGCCGACTCCGGGGATTCGGCGCACTGGGGCCAAGGGAGAGTCGAAATCCACGTCGCCGGAGACCACGATCTCCTCCAGTTCTTTCGCGCCGCCGAAATCCTCGGCCTCGAGCAGGCTCAGCATCACCTCGCGCTTCAGACCGCACCCGTTCGCCACCGCGCGCACCGAGACCGGCTGGTCTCCGTCAAGCACGATGAGCGAAACTCCGTCCTCCGAACCGGTCACAACCATTTTGCGTCCGGATGAAGCCGAAAGGGAATCCCAGATGCCCCGCAGTTCGCCGAACGCCAACGCATCTATTCGCACGACATTCAACCTGGCCTTGTCGAGCGCTTCGCCTATATCGTCGGCGGAGCCTTCGGGCAATGCCGCGGCGATAACGACCGAACCGTTCTCGGTTTCGCGGACGACTTCACAACCCACGCTCAGAGGTTCGTCGGGGAACGGGTTTATCTCCTGCAGGAGCGGAGCGCAGAATCCGGACGGATCGGCATCATGCGGAACCTTCACCATCTTGACTATCAAGCGGCTCAACGGCAACGCCAGCACGACCTCCCGGCTGTTCGTTCCAGCCTGAAGCAGATGCAACTCGCCTCCGACGAAAGCGGCTATCCGCGACTCTCTGACCATATTCCGGTTCGCGCCAAAGTTTAGAACTCCCAACCCTTGCGGATGAAAGGCCTGACGAACTCATTGGCGTCCGCACGGTCGAAGAGCTGCTTCGAGCTGTCCCACGCGAGCTTGCCGCCGACACGCTGGGCCATGCAGCCGACAAGAATGCCCTCCATCTGCGGAACGCAGAATTCGACGTCGGAGAAACAGCGGGAATTGACCTGCCTGTAGAAGACTCCCTCGCCGCGGATCGCTTCGAGAAACTCGATGTAGTGACCGTTGGCGAAGCCCTTCATCTCTACGGTCGAGCCGCCGGAGACGGTCTTCGAATCCGTGCGGAACGGAATGGAGCGGGCAACCGTCCTGGCCGCCTCGTGCTTGAAGATGTCGACAAAGGCCTTGTCGTCGTTGAGCGCGATCGCGCACTTTGCGCCGTAGTCGTCCTGCATGAGAACCGCGCCCTTCGAGCCGATGATGTAGCATCCGGTCGCGGGAACCTTGCCGCCGTTGAACTTGGCCCACTTGGGCATGATGGCGGCGTCCGGCTTCACGTTGCCGTCGTACCAGTAGAGTTCGAGCGACGGCAGCGAAACTCCCGGGCGCACCTTGGATTCGCGGGCCTTGTAGGTGAGTTTCACGACCGACTTGAGCGGATAGGCGATATCGTTTTTCGACTCGATCCTGACCAGCTCCGCGCCGGAGACTCCGCCGAGCTCAAGACCGCGGAAGGCGAGGTTCATCGTATGGCAGGCCATATCGCCGAAAGCGCCGGCGCCGAAATCGAAGAATCCGCGCCAGGTGAAAGCGTGGTAGACGTTCTTGCCGAGCTTCCACGGATCGTAAACGGGCGCATCGGCCGGATAGCGGTCGAGGAACGGGCGGTACTGCGCCGTGGCGAGCCACGCGTCCCAATTGAGCCCGTTGCGGACGTTCTCGCCTTTGGGATGGCTTTTGACCCACTTGGCGACCTCTTCGCCCTGCGGCCACACGGGACGGTTCGTCCAGACATGAACCTCCTTCACGTCGCCGAGGATGCCGGACTGGATGACCTCGGTGCAGCGGCGCATCGAATCGAGCGCTGAACCCTGGTTGCCCATCTGAACGACAACTCCGTTCTCCTTCGCGGTGCGGCCGAAATAGTCAAGTTCCCAAAGCGTGCGCACGAGCGGCTTCTGGACGAAAACGTGAATCCCCTGCTTCATCGCGGCGACGGCCACGGGAGCGTGGACATGGTCGGGGGTGGAGATGGTCATCGCCTCGACGCCGAGGATGCCGCAACGGTCGAGAAGTTTGCGGTAATCGGTGTAGAACGGCACGCTGTACATGTCGAAATCGATACCGTCTCTGACGAGACGCATCTGCGCGGAATTGCGCGTATTGTAGTCGCAGTCGCAGAAAGCGACGATCTCGACGAGACCGGACTTGAGCATCGGCGTCCAGTCCGACCAACCCTTGCCCATCACGCCGACGACGGCGAGCTTGATCTTCTGCTCTCCGCGCGGGCACATGCAGCCGCCGATGGCGAACGTCGACGCCCCGGCAACTCCGCGGATAAATCCTCTTCTTGATGCGCTGATACTCATTTTCTACCCTTTCATTGTTTTGTTGGCATACAACACAGAATTTTCGTAATTATATCATATTCCAAGCCGTGAAGTTCCGAAGATTTTCATCAACCGCTCAATGCCGCGGCGGAAGGACGATACGGATGAAAGTATTCCGTGTCAGTTTTCGGGCGAAAGCGAAATCTCGTACGCTTTCGGACGGGCGGAGTCGAGTTCGCGGCGCATATCCTCGATATTCTTCTCGATTGCGGCACGCTCTTCGAACGTTTTTTTGAAAGATTTCACGCAGTTTGAATGGTAGGCAGCCGTGCTGACCTTCTTCGCCCGCATCTCCTCCACCCACTTGTCGAGCGTCGAAAAAGCGCTCCGGCGGTCCTCGGGATCGCCGCCGCGCGATACGACACGGTCGAACATGGCGAAAAACGTGCACATTCTGGACATTCCGGCGGCGATCTTCCCAGAAAGCGCGGCGAGCCTTTTGGCCTCAAGCTGGTTCGGTGTGTCGAGAAGCGCCAGATTCACCCCGGCGGCGAATTCTTCCGCGGAAAAACGGCCCAGCGCCTTTCCGTCGGCCTTGAGCGTCCACCTGCCCGGCTTCAACCCTTTTACGACAAGCATCTCACGGTTCAGTTTCTCGGTGAGAGGATAGACCTCCTCCGCCTTGCGGTACAGATCGGTAACCGGGAGAGGAAACGCTTTCGGCTCGTATCTGTACGGCAGTTGAGAAGCGGAAAGCCCGCATCTGCCGACGAACGGGGAAGCGCCGGACTGAGCGAAGATCAAAGCCCCCATCAAAAGATGCCCTTCCGCGCCGGGATGGACGCGATCGGGCTGGAAGCGGCCGGGGTATTTCTTCATGAACCCGAGAAAAGGGTCGAAGAGTTCGATCAGGCCTGATTTTTCCGATGCCGCCGTTTCCCGCACGATCCCGGCGATGGTGAAAAGCCCATATTCGTTGCAGTCCCTGTTGGCCGGTTTTTTGATGGCGGTCGAATATTCGTCGTAAGGAGTCGGCGTCATGTACACGGCTTCGGCGCCGGCCTTTGCGATAAGGGCGCCCACCTTCTCCATATTGGACCGGTAGCGCCTGAAGACGTCCAGACGCCTTTTGTCCAGATCTTTGATTTTCGACGCGTCCTTGGTGTAAAGGTTGTGTCCGACGTCGTTCATCCCGAACATGACGAACACGCGGTCGGGCTTTTTCCCGGCGACATCGCGTTCGAACCGCTTCAGGCATCCGCCGGCCGTATCGCCGCTCAGTCCCGCCGACATGAAAACGCTGCCGCATCCCGGATGCCGCAGGCTCTGGAAGAGCTGCACCCAGCCGACATAGCCGCCGCCGTGGGTGATGGAGTCGCCCAGAAACACCACCCGCTCGCCGTCGGCGAACGGAGCGACCTCGGCGGTCTGCGCGAAAAACGGCAGGACCAGCGCCGCGAACAGGAAAAACAATCTACCCGTCTTTAACGTCTTTTCCGGCATAAAGCACTCCTGAGATTCCATTGGTTTGCGTTCCTACAGATCGAACTTGACGAGAAACGCCGCCGAACCGGGGAGTTTCTTCTTCAATGTCAGTTTTCCGCCGGCGAAACCGGCATCCGTATTCTCATTGTCACGCTCGTGATCGAGAAGCGTCGCCGACCTTACGCCGCGCACGCCCTTGACGTCAAGTACGAGCGAATCGGCTTCGCCGCGGTAATCGCTCACGAGCAGCCAGCCGCTCTTTCCGTCGGCGGATTTCGCCGCCAGCGTGGCGACGGTTCCGCCTCCGGCCGACGCGCACATGACCGGACATTCCTTCATGATCGAACCGAAAAGTTTGAGCGCGTACCAGATTTTATATTTCCGGCGATGCTCGTCCATGTACCCCCACGCGCCGCTGTGGCGGCAGCCGTAGAAGTAGGACTGGTCGTATTCGGACGTCTGCATTCTGGCCAACGTCGTGAGCGTGAAGCAGGACGAATCGATGCCGTTGTGCGAAGCCGGGCCTTCCCAGACCTCCTTCAGCACCTTGGGATCGTTGTTGCGCAGACCTTTCCAGCTGTAGGAGCCGAGGTAGTGCCATTCGTTGATGATAAGCTCGCACTTCGGAAAACCCATCGAATCACAGAGCTTGCGCGCGTCGTCCGCCCACTTGATGATCGTGTCCGGATCGGCTCCGTAGTAATGCCAGGAAATGAAGTCCGGAGCGACCCCGGCCTCCTTGCAGGCTTTGAGCATATCGCGGAAATAATCCTTGTAGAACCAGCACATCGCAGGACCTCCGACCTTGAGTTCGGGAAATTCCGACTTGATGCGCTTGAGGCACTTGACGAAGAATTCCACGAACATCGCCCGGCGCTTCGCGTCGCGCACCTTGCGGTTCGCCCTCCTTTCCGCTTCCGTCGCGCCCTTGCCGCCGTCGCCGTCGGGCAGGCACCACATATTGTTGAAGCCGTCGGGCTCGTTCCATATCTCCCAGTACCTGATATCCCAGTTGAAGCCGTCCGCCCAGCCTCGGGTGTAGTGGCGGACGGTGCCGGCGAACACTTCGGCCTGCTTGTCGAAATCTTCCGGGATGAGCGAATTGAAATGCACATCCGGACCGGAGTGTTCGATCGAGGTCCCGAGACGGTAGAATATCTTTAGCCCCGCATCGAGAGAGAGTTTCAAGAGGTGGTCGGTCGGCTTGAAACAGTAGTTTCTGGGATCCTTCGCGTCAAGATGCATCAGAGGGAAAATGAAATGGGTATCCACCACGCGCTGTCCGGCGTTGATGAGCGCCAGATCGTGCGTACGCGTGTATTCGAAGTTCAGTTCCCTGATCTGCTCTGTTATGTTGCCGTTGCTCGTCACCTTGGGGGCGAAGCCCGAAGAATGAAGCGCGCGGCGCACGGGACCGGTCTCCTTTGAAAAATCGGCCGTCATTTGAGCGGCCTGCGACGCAAAGCAGACGGCGGCAACGATCACCGCCGCGACAGTTTTTACTTTCATGTCAGAATCCTTCTTTGATCGGTATCTACACATATTTCCGCCATTCTATCATCACAACTGCCATTTCATCTTATTTCCATCGAATCGACATCCGGCATCGGCGAAGACGGGTTGAAAAGACGCACCGACTGAACGCCGGCGGCGAAGTCCAGTTCGCAGACGACTTCGGCAAACGCGCCGTTCGTAGGCGGAGATGCGAGTTCCGTCTTCACGCCGCCGACCTCGCAGAAAAACGTCCGCGTCTCCGGAGATGAGCAGCGGAACACGACTCTCCGCTTCCCGGGCGCGTCCATGCGTACATCCTTCCAGACAAGATCGTTGATTTCCCGCCCGCCGAGGTTGACGACGGCCACTCCGCCCGAGGCGCCGTCGCGGGAGGTGAAATATGCCCTACCCTGCTTGCGGCAGCTCTCTTCCGAACCGTAGGACGTGCCGTCGAGTTCGCTGTAATAAGTGAGATACGCGCTCTCCGCCTCGTAAACGCGGCGTTCGAGACGGCGCTCGGCGTCGAAGAGGTAGAATTTCGCCGAATGGGGCGGCAAGACGACCGTGGACGAGCCGGTGAAAGACCCCGTGTCGGCGCGTTCAACGAGATCGAAGACGTCGATGCGGCCGTCGAGGTCGAGCGCGCGCGCATCCACTCTGATTTCCCGTTCGCTGTCGGAGGCGTTGTAGAGCGCGACGTAGCGCGAGGAGCCGAAACGCTCGAAAGCGTCCTTGGCGAGCACGTAGGCTTCGCCGGAGCGGGAAACCACGATCGCCTGCAGCCCGAGCCGGTTCTGGTTCATCCTCAGCAGAAACGGATTCGTGACGAGTTTCAGCGTCGTCTCGGGGATCTTGCGGACATCGCAGCCGAGCACGAGCGGAGAGGACATGATGCACCACATTCCGAAATGCGCGGTTTCCTCATCGACGGTCAATCCCGTGTCGCCGTGACCGACGAACGCCGATTTCGTATTGCCTTTGTAATGGCCGACCTCAAGCATGTCGAGGTCGTTGAAATGCCCGGGCGAAACATAGGCGCTCAAGTAGAGGTTTTCCGCGATGATGTCGCGGATGGACTTCCAGCTCGCGCGGATATCCCTCGTCGTCCGCCACGATCCGGCGATCTCCGCGGCCCATACGCCCGGAAACGCCCAGCGGCAGATGTTCAAGCGGACGTCGCTGCGGCCGGTAGCCAGTATGGCCGCGGCGATTTCGCGGAAGCGTTTCTGCTCTTCGAGTTTGAGTGCTCTGCCGCCGCAGTAGTCGACCTTGAAGAAATCGAAACCGAGTTCCTTGAAGTGCAGTCTGCAGTCGGCCTCGTCATGACCGTAGAGCCCGGAGCCGATTCCGCCCTTGTCGCCGTTGAAATTGCTGCCGCAGGTGTCGATGCCCGCGTCGGAATACGTGCCGGCCTTCATGCCGAGCGCGTGAATCCCGTCGACTGTCCCCTTCATTCCGTTCGGAAACCGTTTCGGATGGAATATGAGATTGCCGTCTTTGTCGTGGCCGTGGTAAAAACCGTCGTCGAGATTGACGTAGACGTATCCGGCCGCCTTGAGACCGTTGGTCGCCATCGCCTTGGCCACATCGAGAATAAGTTCTTCCGAAATGTCGAGCGCGAAAGTGTTCCAGCTCGACCACCCCATCAGCGGCGTCAGCGGATCGGCGGGTTCGACCGGCTCCGCGAGCCGGAGCAGACGCTCGGCGCGCGCCTTCATCCGCTCGCGCTCCGGCGCATCGATGCGGGAAAGGTTGACGAACGCCTTGACGCCGTCCTCCTGAATGCGGATGCGCTTTTCGCATTTGGGACACTCCACGAAAACGACATTCCCGCCGGCATGCACGCCAAGCGCACAAAACACCGTCACCGGAAAAAGCAGACTTCTCTTCATAAATTCTTTCCCTTCAGCATATATCGAGCAATTCTGCCGCATGGTGCGACTGACTGGGATCGAACCAGCAACCTTCGGCTTCGGAGGGTGTTGGTCGACGATTTCGGGCTTTGTTTTTAGCGGTCATGCTTGCAATGTGCGGTCTTTTGTGCGATAATTGGTGATGATGTTTCTTTCGTTTCATTTGGCGAAACGGTTGAAATCTTAACATTTCAGAAAGGATTGGTCAAATGGCGAGACGGGCGAAAGGCTCCGGAACTCTATATCGGCGCAACGGCTGGTATTACGCGCAACTGAAGGTCGGCGGCGAGGTGATGCGCCGGGCGCTGGACACTCGCGACAAGCGCGAAGCGTCGAAACGGCTGGATATCTTGGCCAAGGGTTTCGATCTGCGCGATGAAGAACGTCTCGCGGCTCTGGCGGTACGGCTTAAGCCGAAATCGGCGCGGCGGACGTTTGAGGAGGCGTGGGAGGTTTATCAGAAGGCGCCGGAAAACGTCGCGCAGCCGGATCAGGCTCGGCGCAACAACGAGACGATGTGGCGGGGGTTTCTGCGATTCCTGCATGGCCACGACAAGCCGCGCTCAAGATGTAATTGCGAGGCGGCGTATCCGTCCGCCTATCTGCTCGACGATATCACCGAGAATGTGGCGAGCGATTTCGTCGGCTGGCTCAAGACGAACCGCTCGCCCGAGACGGCGAACAAATACGTCCGCGTGCTGAAGCGCGTCTGGGCGCTCAATCGCGTCGACGAGAATCCCTGGAACGGTTTTCGCAAGCTCAAGGTCGACGCCGTCCAGCGGCGGGCGCTTTCGCGTGACGAGGTGGATTTTCTCATCTCCAAGGCCGAGGGTGAAATGCGCACGCTCTTCACGCTCGGCGCTTACACCGGGATGCGTCTCGGCGACTGTCAGCGGTTCCGGTGGGAGATGGTGTGCCGTGACCGACTGATGGTTCGAACATCGAAAACGAAACGCCTGGCGGCGATTCCGATTCATCCGGTGTTGGCGGCGGCGCTCGGTCCGGCGAAGGCCAAGGGCTACCTGATGCCGGAGCTCGCCGCGTGGCCGGAGTGGAAGATCTCCGAGGCCGTGCAGAAGCATTTCGCCGACTGCGGCTTCGAGAAGCCGGTCAAGCGTGAGGGCTACAAGCGCTCGATGGGCGAGATCGGTTTTCATTCGCTGCGTTCGACGTTCATCACGCGGCTCGGCGAGGCGGGCGTTCCTCTCGCCGTCGTGCGTGAAATGGTCGGCCATGTCTCGGAGGAGATGTCGCAGCGTTATTTCCGGGCAAATGATGACATGGCGGCGCGGGCAATCGCGGCGCTCACCTGAAAAAAAACAAGGAGAAAAAATGAAGGATACAATCTTAAATATGACACTTGCCGAGGATGGGATTGTCGTTCTGGCGCTCGTTCTTGGCGGTGTTGTCGGATGGCTGATTGCAATTGTCCGTCGTTGGCGACTCGATAGGAGGTTCAAGGCAGAGGAGAAGTCAATTGACAGGATAATTGCCCGCGCAAGCATTTCCGACCTTGCGGACATGGCCGATGAGAAGAAGTTGTCCCTTCAGGCACCGGTACGGTCAATGCTTCGAAAAATACGAAATGAAATCGATGCGGCCTCTATGGAGTGCGAAAGTGAGTCCGACTCCGAATTGTTGACGGACTTGTCGTTCGATCTTGAGCGCATCGCTGGAAAGTGATTTTTAAGCGGTTTTGAAAAAAAATTAAAAAATCTTAAAAACGCGCTTGACGGTAGGTGCTACCATTTGGTAAGATGTCTGCGTCAGGTCAAGAAAGGATTGAAAATGAAAGCTCCAAAGAAAACGAACCGGCACGGCCGGTACAAGGTCGGAACGGTCAAGCTGACCGTGACCGTCGATAACGAGGACAAGCTGCGCGTCGAGCGTCGCGCTCAGAATCGTGGCTATAAGGATGTTTCGTCGTTCTTGCGCGAAGCGATCCATCAGGCGGTCTGGGACGAACCCCTTCTCCCTGAAGACTACAAGAAACTCGCAGAAATGACAAAAGCGCAGGAGGTCTGAGACGATGCAACTTACGACTGAACTTTCGAACGATACCTGGATCAAACTTGAACGTCGAGCCAAGCGTCTCGGGCTGACCGCTGCGGAGGCGGCGCGGGTGATCGCCGTCAATGGGGCCGAATTTTTTTTGGCGATGTTGGTAGGTGCTACCAATTCCAGTATCAAGGGCTGATGCCCTTGTACGCCTGCCGACGGTCTTTTTTTTGGGGCCGTTGGTAGGTGCTACCAAATGAAGGAGGTCTGATGTCTGTGAAATATATCGCGGTTCCGTGCGACGACGAGCTCTACCGGGCGGTCGTTGAGGCTGGCAAGCGCTCCGGCCTGAAGCTCGGGCCGGAATGCGCCCAGAGACTCCGGAAGGTTTACCGGGTCGGCGTTTTCGCGCCGGTCAAGAAAGGCGGCGCGAAATGAAACCGGCGACGGCGAACGCGATCAAGGCGCTGCTCAAGATGGACGCGACGGTGACGACGAACGAGCGTTTGGCTATCGTCGAGGCGATGTCGGCGAAGCCGTCGTCGGCGGCGGCGCTCGATCTGGCCGGGGAGGTCTCGGTCGCTGATGCGGCGGACTATCTTTCGATGTCGCGCACTACGCTTTGGCGGATGTGTTCGCGCGGCGACGTCTGCGCGGTCCGGCGCGGGAAGAAATATTACATTGCGGGCGCGGACGTGGCGAGGCTCAAGTCGGCCAAGGAGGTGGCATGAGCCGTAGGCTGGTGTGTGAACGGTGTCCGAAGTGGCGGCGCGGCGTGTCCGTCTGTCTGTTTCGCGGAGTCGTGATGCTCGGTGATTATCCGGTCTGTGATCACGGGCGGCTCTTCATCAAGCGCGAAGCGAGCCGTCTGTGGATGGCTAAAAACGCAAAGACCAAAAAGGAGGCGCGATGAAATTTTTTCTTTATGTTTTGGAGGCGGCGCTGATCGCTATGGCGATCGCGGCACTCGTGGCGGTTAAACGCGAGGAGGCCAGGGCGGCGGCGGAGCTTGAGTCTGCGCGGGCGGCGCGTGTGGAGATGATGGGAGGTGCGCTATGAAAAGACCGCGCATCAAGTTCCTGGTGTTCACGGGGGCGGCGTGGTGGCCGACGTGGGCGGTTTCAGAGGCGCAGGCGATCTCGAACGTTGAGTTCCGGATGCGCCAGGCCGGGAAGTTTCCGGTGCGATCGCAGTTCGAGGTCCGCCGCGCTGACATGAAGGAGGCGGTGAAGTGAGTTCAATCGATGCTGAAAAGGAACGCTGGGTCAAGGCGTGGTCCCGCAAGAAGAAGATGCTCGGGCCGAAGAAATGGGCGGAGCTCGTCGCGCTTGTTGAAAACCGGATGATCGACCATTTGACGCAGGCCGCCGAAGCGGTCACGATGTCAAAGGAGGTCCTGGGCGGGCAGCAGTTCTTTGGTGTCGCGCGTGCGCCGCGCGTGCCGGATGAGCCGGAATGGATGGAATCGCGATTCTCGATCTTCACGACGGTCGCGGCGGACGGTCAGCCGGTCGCCTACGTGGTCACGCTGAGGTGCTGGGCGGACTGGGATTGCAAGACCGCGATCGAGTTGAACAAGTCGATGGTGTCGCGAGTCTGCTCGGATCGGCGCTTGAGCTTCTCTACCCGCGCCCAGACGGAAGTGCAAACGAGGACGGTCATCATGTGGATGCGTCTGCGCGGGTCGTTCTTTTGGAATAAGAACCAGAAAATCAACAACGCGAATCTGTACTTCGATTCCGCGTCGAACATTCTGCGCGTCATTCATTCCGACGATTTCAAGTCGTGGATCCATGCGCATTCGCAGATCAATCCGGCGAAGGCCGACTTCGATTTCCTGATGCATCAAATAGACTCTGCGGCGATGAATCCGGAGATCTCGCGCGAGTGCGTTCCTGGGGCGCTCTTCGACCGGCGCGGCGATGTGATCTATGTCTCAAACGGCGACGCGTCGATGGTGCGCGTCCGGGCGGCGGTCGGCGGGGAGCCGGTGGTCGAAGTTGTGCCGAACGGCACGGACTCGGTCGTGTTCACCCAGGGGATGACGCTCCAGCCGTGGGAGATCGTCGACGGCGAGGGTGAGGATCCGTTCGAACATTGTCCGCCGTTCTCGACAGCGAATTATCAGAGCGAACACGGGAGGATGATTGCTCGGCTGTGGTTTCTCGGGCTGGTCTCGTGCCTGCGCTCCTACCCGGCGATTGTGTTCACCGGCAGGATGCGCTCGGGTAAAAGCCGAACGGCTAAGGGTGTATTTGAGCTTCTCGGCGCTCCGGTTCGGCTCTCGGCCATCCGGGCGAACGGCGAAAACGATTTCTGGACCGTCGTCAATAAGGGCGGTGTGGTCTGCTTCGACAATGTCGACACTAAAAACGCCTGGTTCGGTGACGCCATGCAGCTTGCGTGTACGGACGGCTCGACGGAATCGCGGACGCTGTTCACGAATGACCAGACCACGACGCTTCGGGCGAATGCCAAAATCGTCATGACCTCTAATAATCCGATGTTCGCGTCGGAGTCTGGTCTCGCTGACCGGCTGCAGATCGTGCGGCTCGAGCAGTTCGATGGAAAGAATGGCAAGGAGTCCGGCGACAGCTCGATCACGGAGGCGATTGCTAAAAAGCGCGACTCCGCGCTGACGTGGCTGGTGCGGACGGTTTCCCGCGCCCTGGCCGACTCCGAGGACGTGGAACCTAACGTCAATATGCGGCATCCGGACTTCGCGGCCTTCTCGATGCGCTGCGCCCGCGCCCTGTCGTCTGACGCTTATAAGCAGTCCATCTTGGCGCTTAAGTCGGCCGAATTCGACAAGGCTCTGCTGACGATTCAAAACAACTCAACGACGAATTACATCTTCGAGGCGCTCTCGGCGAGGTTCACGAATCCGGTCTTTGCCGGTCAGGAATGGGACGGCACGGCGTCGGACATGATGGACGCAATCGTCGAAATTCATCCCGACTTGGAGAAGTCGAAATACCTCTCTGCGACTTCGATAGGTAAGGCGCTCGGGCGGTATTTTGATCAATTCGCCGTGTTGTTTGCGATGCGTCCGCCGCGAAAGTATGGAAGTCAGACCAAGTATCTCGTCTCTGGCTTTTCGGATATGTACGCGAAAAACGTCGAGGTTCTCGAGGGAAAATCCAAGATAACTCCTGAAGGATCTGAGGAGGCTCTGGCCGACTTCTTATAATCTTTATAAGGTTGCGAGGCCGTTTTCCCATTAAGAACTAAAAATACCAATTTTCCACCTACGTATTCAAATCAATGGTTTAAGGTTATAAACCTTATAAAATGAAATGAAGGATAAAACGATAGCTGAGTTGATTCATGACCGGGTGTTTGCCGAGGGCGGAACGCTGAACGTCTGGCTCTCTGGCGCGAAGTTCCGGAAGTTGACGACTCGGATCAACGCTCGAACTTGTCATTCAGCGACCGCCGAGGAGTCGATGGACTGCCTGGTGGAATTCAAGCCGTCGCCGGAGTTGGCGACGATGATCGCTCGGAATGCCGACGAGCTACGGGGCTATCTGTCCGGAATAGTCCGGAATTGGGCGGCCGAAGTATCGGCTCGCAGATCTCGCCTGGCCGGTTCGGCACGGGTCCTTCCCGGAGGTTTCGAAGCCGTCTCTCAAAGGTCAAAAGGTCCGGATATTTGCGACTGTCACGGCGGGATGAGGTCGGCGATTTCAGAGCGTGGGCGAAAAATTACCGGCGCGGCGGTAATTGCGGCGGTTTTTTGTGGTTTTGCAGGTCTCGGACGGCCTTTTGTCGGTGTTCTCTGAAATCGGCGGCGGTGCGCGTGATTCGGCGGCCGTCGGCGGGGTCGAAATGGGTCAACGTTCAAGTTTTAAGGTTGAAAGACCGGGCGTGGGGAGCGGGTGTTCGCCGCGTCGGCTTTCGTGAAAAAAAAAGAAAGGAAAAAAACGAAAATGGAAAAAATCAAACTGAAAACGCTGCGGGTTGCGGAGCTTGAGCACGCACCGTGGAATCCTCGGTCGGAGGCGGAGCTTGATTGGCAGAATCCGCGCATGGTCGAACTCATCGAGTCTGTCCGTGCGGGCGGCATCGCGCAATCGCTCGCGGTCTGGGAGTGCGACGACGGTCAGAATATCGTCATCGCCGGAAACCGCCGTCTCGAGGCGGCGCGGGCCGTCGGTCTTGCGTCCGTTCCGGCGCTGGTGTTCTCCGGAATCTCCGAGGCGCGGGCGCAGGAGATCACGCGCACCGAGAACGAAATCCGTCAAGGCGTGGATCCGCTGCAGGATGCTCTGCTTATCGAGCGGATGCTCTCCAAGGGAGTCGACCAGAAAACGATCGCGGCGCATTTCGGAATGTCGGAGGCGATGGTCTGCCGCCGCGCCAAGCTCATCAATCTCGACGACTCCGTTCGCGCCGTCGTCGCGGAGGGCGGAAATATCGCAATCGACGCGCTCGAGCAGATCGCGCTTTATCCGGCGGACGTCCAGCGTCGGTGTTCGGCGGAGATTCGGCGCTACTCGAACACGTCCGGCGTTGTGCGGTGGCGCGATATCTCCTGGAAGATTAAGCAGATGACTCGTTCTCTCGATGATGCGATTTTTAACACGTCCTGCTGTGTCGCGTGTCCGAATCGCACCGGAGCCCAGCCTGACCTCTGGGCGGAGATTCCGGAGGACGGGAAGCTCGGCGACTGCATCTGCAGTGAGTGTTTCGAGCGGAAGGTCCGCGAGTTCGATCTCGGTCGCATCCGCGAAATCGTCGGCGACGGTGTCGAGCTTGTCGATGCGAATGAGGCGGGGCTTGAGTCCTGGCGCGCGGATCGTCTCGACTGTTTCGCGCTCAAGCGCTCTGCTGACTTTCCGGTCGCATGGTATTGGATCAACGATTATGAGTCCGACGCGTCCGATCGCTACAACCTGCGCTACGGTCCTACGCTCGAAGACTACCGCGCGTTCGAAGAAGCCGAAGAAGAACGTCGCGACCGTGAACGTGAAGCCGCCGAAGCTGAATCCGCCGAAGCCAAGGCGAAACGTGCCGAGCGCCGCGCTCTCGACGACGAGGTTGAAGGCTGCGTGAGTCGCATTCTGTCCGGTCTCGGCGGTGAGGATCACGCCAGTTTCAAGAAGGCGGTCAAAAAGTGCGTCGCCGGTGCCACGCTCAAAGGTGCCGCCGCGACCATGCTTGCGCAGATCATCAACGACTGGTGGACGTACGACGCCAACCCTAACGAATCGATTGAGTTCCTGGTGGCCGTTCCCGGTTTCGCCAAGGCGCTGAAGGTCGAAAAAGAAAACCTCGACGCCTACAAGGCCGCGCTCAAAAAGCTCGAAGCCTGGGATAAGGCAAACAGCTGCAAAGCCTGATCCGTTCTGGAACACCGCAAGGTTCAAGGCGTGGCGGTCCGGAGAGACGGGCGTTTCGTACAAAAAAATGAAAGGATGACAAAATGAAATTACTGTTGATTGCCTTTTTGGCCTGCGCGTCTGTCGGCTGTGACAATCCAGACTGCTGGGAGTTTTGCGCCGTGGTTCCGAAAGGGGCGACGGTGTCTGAACTGATGGATTGCGAGAATATCTTGAGGTCGAACGGGTATAGACGAGTCGATGTCAATGTGTCTTGTAGTGGTAGTTATTTTATTCATGCGACACGAACCGATTCAAAAAGCAAGGAGGGCGCCAGGTGAAAAACGAAACTCTGAAACTGTCCTTGTTCGCGGAGAATCCGGACAATCCGCAGACGGTGACCGACGAAGCCTTCGCCGATCTCGTCGCGTCCGTCCGCCGCGATCCTGAAACGCTCGCGGCCAACAAGATCGCGTATTGCACCGACTACGTTTCGCCCATCTCCGGCGAATCGTTCGCGGGACGACGCATAGTCATGGCCGGAAACAAGCGCCTGCGCGCGCTCAAGAAGATCTATGGCGAGGACGGCGAGGTTCCGGCCGACTGGTTTTTCGACCTGACTCCGCTCGGAGTCGAGGCTCGCCGTCGCTGGCTGGTGCGCTCCAACGTCCAGACTGGCGAGTGGGAGGCTGAACTGCTGATGAAGCTGTATTCGAAGGATGAGCTGTCGTCTCTCATGTCTCCGGATGCGCTCGACGAGATATTCACCGCTTTCGATGCCGCTCCGGCGGCGAAAGGCAAAAAGGACGCCGACGCCGTTCCCGCCGTAGACGCCGCAGAACCTCCTTCGTCTCGTAGGGGGGGGGTGTACGCGCTCGGTCCGCATCGGCTCATGTGCGGCGACTCCACGTCTCTCGAGGACGTTGCGCGTCTCATGGGCGGCGTCAAGGCCGACCTGCTCGTCACCGATCCGCCGTACAACGTCGACTATCAGGGGGCAGCCGGTAAGATCATGAACGACTCCATGGGCGATTCCGATTTCATGAAGTTCCTCGTCGACGTCTATTCCGCCGCCGATTCCGCGCTCCGCTGCGGAGCGCCCTTCTACATCTGGCACGCGGATTCGGAAGGTTTCAACTTTCGCGGCGCGGCGCGTGCCGTCGGCTGGCAGATCCGTCAATGTCTCGTCTGGGTCAAGGATTCGCTGGTCCTCGGTCGCCAGGATTACCAATGGCGGCATGAGCCGTGTCTCTACGGCTGGAAGGACGGCGCGGCGCATACGTGGCGAGGCGGACGTAAGCAGACGACCGTCGTCGAGCTTATCCCGGAATCCGTCGAAACCGACACCGCCGCCGGAGTCGTCCGCTTCCATGTCGCGGGTCGGTCGTTCCAGATTCCGCTCGACGCCGTCTGCGAAGTGGTCGACTTCACCGCCATCCCGATGCCGAAGCCGACCGTCTCCAAGCTCCATCCGACGATGAAGCCGGTCGCGCTCTTCGCCTATCAGATCCGCAATTCGTCCGAGCCCGGCGCGGTGGTTCTCGATCTCTTCGGCGGCTCCGGCACGAGCGTGATCGCCTGCGAGGAGACCGGCCGCAATTGCCGCGCGATGGAGCTCGATCCGAAATTCTGCGACGTGATTCGCCGCCGGTGGGCCGAATTCGTCCACGGCGACGGCTGCGACTGGCTGTCGCTCACTCCGGAGGTGGCTTTATGATCTGGTTGAAGTTGTTGTTTGCGCATCTGTTTTTTCGGCGGTGCGGAAATTGTGCAAATGCAAAGGTTCATCCGTGGGCGACGTTCACTTGCGGATGTGTTTGCGACGATCCGGATATGTTTGGGCAGATGCCTTTTCACCATGTGTGTGACGGGCCGTGTAAAAAAATTCGCATTCTTCAAACAAAACGAAAGGAAAAATAAAAAATGAAGCAAACCTCTGAATTCGTCTCTCTCGGCCATCCGGACAAGATCGCCGATTTCGTCAGCTCCTATCTGCTCGACCGCTACCTCGAGCGCGATCCGTTCACCCGCTATGCGGTCGAATGCCAGATCAAGGACTCGATGGTCACGCTCGGCGGCGAGGTCACATCGTCCTACGCGATGCCGCTCTCCGAGGTACGTGTCCACGTGGCGGACGCCGTGCGGTCGGCCAGGTTGTCACGGCGACCGGCTTTGCGAACGGCTACGCGAAGGAGTTCACCGACAAGGAAGGCAAAAAGCGCACCATGTATGGCGTCCGGTTTCGGCTCACGGATCTGGCGAACGGGTGCGATGGGGCGTCGACTGGCCCGTCTGCTGCTGCCGACGATGGCGACGATGACATTCCGTATTGATCTGAATTTGGCCGGATCGGTTCCGGCCTGAAACGAGAAAGGATAAAAAATGGAAATCAGCAAGTATGCCGCGTGGATGCGCAAGTGTGCGGAGGCGGCTCGCACAACGGATCCGAAACTGACGAAGGCGCAGCGTCGGAAGTTCACAAACGAGATTCAGTCCGAGTACCGCGGTCTCGCGGCCCTGCTCGACCGCGTCGACAACCTTCGGGCCAGCTCGACGCCTGGTGCCGCGTCGACACTTGACAAGCAGGAGCTGATGAACGGCATCTGTGCCGTGTTCGGTGTCAAAGCGCCGCAGGTCGAGTACACCGATGCCGACCTGCAGCTGATGCTGAAGCGTCGCTTCGCGTCGGAAGGCATGACGTTCGGCTTCGCGCTCGAGGCGATGAAGATCGGATGCAAGGTTGCGCGTAAGTCCTGGGCCGGATTCGGTAACGTCTACCTCTGGCTGCTGCCGGAGTCAACGATCAAGCGTGAGTGGGTGAAGGACAAAATGCTCGCGGAGTGCTTTGTCGCTGACGAGCTCGTTTGTCACGGGGCCATCCGAATGAAAACGGCGAACTGTAAGGTTCTCACGGGCTGGGTTCCGGACGGGGACGAGCTCTTGGCCGAGGACTGGGTTATCGTCTAATGGCCGAGCAGCTCGATCAAATCAAAGCCCTGGCTGCGCAGGGCGTAAACCTCCGAGACGCCGAGGCCGTTATCGGTCGTGCGTTCACGCCAGAGGAGGTTCAGTCCTTCCGCAAGATTGCGACGCTGCGTCGGCTGCGTCGGTCTGCCGAGGCCCAGGAGGCGGCGCGGAAGCGCCGTCTCGCGCTCGAGGCGGAGCAGAAGGCCAATCTCGAGGCCCAGCTTGCCGGTACCGATCCGGACTGGGCGTCGAAGATTCGCGGCCCGAAGTCGGCCCTTGACCGCCAGCACGAGCACCGTGCTCGCGGTCGGGAGCTTCGCTCGATCCCGCCACCGCGTCGGCGTCGGGTGCGGGAGCGCTACCGCTTCGACCTGCTGGGGTTCGGTCTCGCCTACGGCGTCGGCAAGTACGAGGGCATGAAGCCGCTCCTGAAGCGCCCACCTTCCCTTCGGATGGTGCGCTTCGTCCGTGCGCTTCAAGAGAAGATCCTGCACGGCGGTCTGAAGCACGTCCGTTGGCCGCGTGGGAAGGGAAAGTCGACCTGGGTGAAGATCGCGATTCTCTGGGCGGCTCTCTACGGTCACAAGTTCTTCATGGTCGTGGTCGAAAAGACCAAGGGCATGGCGCAGGTCGTGGTTGAGGAGATATGGAAGCGGATCTATCTGTCGCCGCGTATCTCGGTGGACTTTCCGGAGTTCGCCGTGCCGATGCGGGACGTCGAATTGTCGCCGCAGCGGATGCGGTCGCAGACCTACCACGGTAAGCCGACCTACATGAAGCAGGATATCGTGAAGTTCTGCTACTACAAGCTGCCGACTGTGGACGGGTTCCCGCAAACCGGCGCGATCATCGCGTTCCGCGGTGCCGACCAGGCGCTCCGCGGAATCAATATCGAGTCGGCTCGTCCGGACTTCTTCTTCATCGACGATCCCTGCTCCGATACCGACGCCAAGAATCCGGCGACCTGCGACAAGATCGAGGACAACATCAACGGTGCCGTCCTCGGCTCCGGTGAAATCAACGAGCGCATCTCGGCGGTCATGGCGTCGACGGCAATCGAACCGGACGACGTCAGCGAGCGGTTCGCGGATCCGGCAAAGCATCCGGAGTGGCAAACCGAAACCGAGCGGCTCGTCACGACGTTCGGGCCGCAGGAGATGGTCTCGAAGTACCTGAAGCTCGCAGAAATCGACGAGGCCCAGGCGCACGAGTGGTACGCGGCGAATCAGGCGGCGATTGAGGTCGGCGTCGAAATGATGGATGATCGGGACTTCGTTGAAGGAGTCGAATGCTCGGCCTACGAGCACGCTCTCTATCTGCTGCACACCATGAAGCCGACGCGGTTCTATTCCGAGTACCAAATGGCGCCGTCTCGGTCGCAGGGCATCTACAAGATTTCGCCGAAAATGATCCGCGAGCGCCTGAACGGGCATCCGATGGGCGAAGTTCCGCACGAGTGCGACCAGGGCGTTCTGGCGTTCTGCGACGTGAATGCGGTCGCCGGTCTGCGGTGGGAGATCTGTGCGTTCGGCAAGGGCCGCGTAACGGCGACGCTTGCCTACGGGCAGTATCCGGCGAACGGCGAGCGTCTCTATCCGAAGGGAATCCCGAAGTCGGCCATTCCCGACTACCTGGCTCCGGCGATCCGCACCGTCGCCGAGGTCATCATGGGCGTGGAGCTGAAGGACGAGCTCGGCGAGCCGGTAAAGGTTCGCGGCATCTGCTTCGATGGTGGCTGGATGACCGAGTGCGTCGCCAGCACCGTGGCGGACCTCTATGCCGGTGGACTGAATTGCTCCTGGTCGAAAGGTTACAACTCGAAGGAGTATTCTCGCTACCATCACGAGGCCGCTGCGTCCGGCAAGATCAAAGGTCTCAAGGCCGCGGAGGAGTGCCATACCTGGGCCACCGCAAACGGCACGTATCTCGCATTCAATTCGGACTATTGGAAGGAGGTTTCGCAAACCTCGTATCTCGCGGATCCGCTCTCGCGTTCGTCATCGTCGTTCTTCGGAACGGATAAGCTCACGCATCATCAGTTCGCCCAGGAAATCTGCAACGAGGAGCTCAAGGCGAAGGACAAATCCACAAAGTACGGCCACGTCTATACCTGGGCGAAGGATCCGTCAAGGCCGAATCACTTCGGCGACGTCCATGCTGGTGTGCTCGTCTATGGCGCGATCCGTGGAAACTTCGACCGCATCGCCGCGGTCATCAAAGCCGAGTCGCTCGTCAAGGTTGCAAAGCATCGAAAAGTTCGCTATGTCTACAAGGGGTAAGTCGAACGGGCGTTCTGTCCGTATGTCCATCGAAATCGAAGGTATGGGTGTGAAGTTCGATGTTCTGCCGGGGCCGCAGCGGCTCCCTGCCATGCATCTCACCGAGTGTCGATGCTGCCACTCGCGGGTCTATTTCAGGGCGCGTTCGTCGACGCCGTCGACGGATCCGGCGTTCAAGGTCGAGTATCTCTACTGTCCGGTCTGCGGGGCCACGGCCACCCAGGTTCGCGAGGTCGAGGTGCTGCCGAAGTCGGCCCTGAAACGGCGAAAGGTCGAATGCCGCTATCGGGCGTGATTTGATACTTCAAATGGGCCGCGGCAGTCGTTCCGCGGCTCTCTTTTTGTAGTTTCTACAAAAAATATCAGGGTTTGGCCCTTGACGGACTTGCGGCGTTATAACACCTGGTGCTATTCTGTTGCCGTCGAGAGCGAATGGAGACCGACCTGAAATGACAAGAAAAGACGCCGAAGTACGGGTGAAAAAACTGCAAGCGCAGCGTGATGCGCTTGTGGATCAAATTGCCGACGCCGATGTCACGTCGGCGACGATTTCTGCCGGTGGCGGGTCGAAGTCCTACACCAATCGGTCGGTGGACGATCTGAAGAAGAAGGTTGCTTTCCTTGACCATGAAATCGCAAAGCTCGAAGCTCGCCTGGGCTACCGCTCCCATCCTGGCGCGATTCGGCATATCTTTCCGAGGTACGTCTGATGAAGCTCTGGCCGTTCAGCAAGCGCAGTAATGGTTCCGTCAGCTGGTCATCGCTCTCCGATGCCCAGCGTCGCCTGGTGGCTCGCAAGATCGCCGGTGCCGCGATGGAGCTCGGCGCTCGTGCTCACTTCGGCAAGGGGTACGAGGCGGTCACGCTCCCGTTCTCCGAGCAGCGCCGTCCGTCCTACATCGAGACCAAGGGCGAGGACGGCCAGCTCTCCGCTCGTGACCGCAATCGGATAGTCAATCTCCACCGCGACATGATGCGGAATTCTCCGACTCGTGTCGCTCAAGACCAGCAGATCCGCGTTAATGTCGTGGGTTCTGTCGGGGGCAAGATGTACGCTTCGTTCCCGCCGGCGTTCGCGAGTGCCGCGAATAAGGTCATGGAGTATTTTAACAAGACCTGGTTCCCTCGTGCCGAGTTCACCTTCAGGAAAAATTTCAACTGGTTGCTGAAAACTGTCCTCACGGCAGAGGACACGAACGGGAACGTCATCCTGGTTTTCGACGATGGGATCCTCACGGGCGGCAACGGCACGGGACGCATCCGCGGGTTTGAGGGCGACGAAATCGGCAACGTGCCGGAGCTTGAGAAGTTCTTCCCGAAGGGATTCGTGCAGTCGCACGGTCTCGTCTACAACAAGTCGGGGATGTTCACCGGTGCGTTCGTCTCGACCGTGCAGCGCGAGAAGATCCAGCGCGGCAAGGGTACGCTTGATCCGAAGCTCGGCGTGGTCGTGCTGAAGCAGGATCCGTTCGCGGACGATCAGCTCGTGAATTGGATCCTTCTCGGCGATATGCGGCGCTTCAATCAGGGACGTGCCGTCTCGCCGATCACCGCAGCGATCACGTGTCTCATCGACCTGCACGAGACGTGCGCGTCCGAGGCCCAGGCGGCGAAGATCAATGCGCAACTCGTCGGACAAATTCTCTCGGATGCGTCGGCGGACGAGGACACGTCCGGCGCTGCCGCGTTCGAGGACGAGCGTCCGGATGGTAAGGCCCTGCCCGAAACGAAGGAGTTCACGACGAAGGAGCTTACGGCCATCGGAGCCCACTTCGACCAGATGCCACCGGGGCTGAAAATCGATCTCTTGCGGACCGAGCGGCCCAATCCAAATATGCCCGCCTACATCGAGTTCCTTACGGGGCTCGTCGGCGGGACTCGCGGTCTCGCTCGCGTCTATGCGACGCTCAAGGCCCAGACCAGCTACACCGCGTTCCGCGGCGAGCAGGTCATGACCGCGCCGAGCTTCGAGGAGGCCCGTGCGGATCTCGAACGCGAGGTCTGCGATTGGGCGGCTCAGTGCGTCATCACTCGTGCCGTCCGTCTCGGTCTCATCACGGACGCCCTGCCGGACGGCTGGGAACATATGATCGCCTGGCGCTGGCCGAAAATGCGCGAGGTGTCCGAGAAGGATGCGCAGACCGCTCTGAAGCTCAAGTTCGAGAACGGCGTCACGTCTCTCTCGCGTGAGCTCGGCCCTGGCGAGGTTGAGAAGATCATCGCCGAGCGAGCTGCTGAAAAGGCGAAATTTGAAGCCGTGGGTCTCGCCTATCCTGGCGAGGCGAAGGAGAAGGATCCAGCGGTCAAAACTGTGCCGGAGGATGGTTCCGAAGGCGAAACTGAAGACGACAACAACGGAGGTAAAAATGCCGACGAAGAATAAGTTCAAGCCGATGAAGACCCGCTTCCGGGCGACCTTCGCCGGTGTGCAGCTTGGCGACAAGCTGCTCGAATCTGTTGATAAGGAGAACGAGGTGCTGCACGGGGTGCAGATCACGCTCGAGGGCGAGGCGCGCGGTCACGGCGTCTGGCTCGACCGCGAGTTTTGCGAGGCGGTCGCCGCTGCCGGAAACGCCACGGGCGACGTCGGCGTTAAGGTGCGCTATGGTCATCCGGCCATGTGCTCGGACGCTATCGGCACCGAGCTGGCCCGTGCGAAGAATTTCAGGGTTGTGGTTTTGGATCGGGACAAGTCGGTCGACGGCGAGGACGTCAGCGCCAAGGGCGTGGCGGGTGTGCTCGCGGACGTCTACATCTTGAAGTCCGCTCATTCGGCTCCGCTTGGCGATATCGCCAAGCACGTGATGGAGACCGCTGCCGAGGATCCGAAGCAGTTCGGGCAGTCCATTGTTTTCACGTATTCCGACTGGGTCGTGAAGGACAAGGACGGCGTCCGTCATTCCTATCGCGAGGAGGTCATGGGCGTCGATGCCGAAGGTAAGGTCATCGTCGGCGAGGACGGCAAGGCGAAGGATCGAATCTCCGAGGATGCTTGGAAGGCGCAATCTGCCGACGGCAAGGAGTACGCCGTGCTCGGTAAGTTCCTGGGGACGGACTTCACGGACACTCCGGCGGCGACCGACGGCATCTTCTCCACGGGGACTCTCGCGGAACGCGTCGAGGACATCCTGGCGGAGAATCCTGAAATCATGGACGTCCTCGAAAAGTCGCCGAAGAACGTCATGGAGTTCCTCGAGCGCACCGGTCTCGACAAGCGGCTCGAGTCCGTCCGTGTCGCCGGTCTCCAGGCGGCGAAGGATAAGGAGATCGCCGAGCTTCGCGTGGCGAAGGACGGCGATCTTGCCGCTCTCCAGGCGAAGTTCGATGCTTACAGGAAGACGGCCCAGGACGCTGCCGAAGCGCAGCTCAAGGAGGCGCTTGGGAAGAAGGACGAGGAGATCTCGAAGCTCGCGTCCGAAGTCGAAGGTTTGAAATCCGGCCATGTCAAGGATGCCGAGGCCCTTGCCGCTCACGGGTGTGAGTCGGTTGAGCAGCTTTGCGGCAAACTCGACGAAACGACCAAGGCCCTTTCGGAAACGAAAGCAGCCCTGGATCGTGAAGCGAGGCGCTATCGCGAGCAGGTCGGTGTCGCGTTGGCGATCCCGCATGGCGACGTTGCGGGGCTGACTGGGCGTGATCGTGCGCTCGCGGCTCTCGCGTCTCGTGCGCAGTAACTGAATCAATCACTTTGCTCTACTGAAAGGAAAAAGTAAAAATGGCTAAGATTATTGATCTTGTGACGAATGCCGGTCAGGTCGACGTCACCAAGGGCATCGTCGAAGAGGTCATCAAGGTCGTTCCGGAGCTCGAGTTCTTCGATGCGACGACGATCAAGGGTACGACCATCTCGACGCTGGCGCGTACCTCGCTGCCGACGGTTGCGTTCCGCAACATCGGCGATCCCGTCTCGAGCAGCCGCTCGACGTTCGAGGAGCGCGAGGCGACCTGTAAAATGCTCTCCGGTCGTGCGGAGATTTCGGACGCCGAAATCAAGAAGAATCCGCTCATGACGCAGGACGAGCAGTGCGTGGACGAAGCCGTCGCGACGCTGACTGCCGCTGGCAAGACGCTGGCGAAGCAGATCTGGTACGGGCCGGGTGTGGCGGATGCGAAGGGCTTCGACGGCGCGGTCAATCTCGTCGATGCGTCGATGATCACGAAGGCCGGCAGCGGCACGGCTGGCGCGAACACCTCCGTCTGGTTCCTCTGCAATGGCGCGAAGACGGCCTGTGGTCTCCTCTTCTCCGAGAATTCCAAGATCCTCGGAACGGAGGATCTTGAGTTCCGTCATGGCGACATCGAGATCAAGGAGAAGAAGACCGTGCTCGTTCCCGACGATGGCGAGGAGTCCGGCTTCAGGGAGGAGGAGATTGAGTATGTCGTTGGCGTCGAGCCCGGCATGATCGGCGACCTCACGAGCTACGCGGCGTTCCACGTGGCGAACGAGAAGCAGCTCATGCGTCTCTGCAACGTCACGGCGGCCACCGGTCTCACGGACGATATGCTGCGTGACTGCATCGAGGCGTTCGCCGAGGTGAACAACGGCAAGCTGCCGGACGCGATCTTCATGTCCTACAGGGCCAGGAAGATGCTCCGCAAGAGCCGCACCCTCACGATGCAGGTGAAGTCCGGCGTGAATGCGCAGGTGTTCGCTCCGACCCCGGTCGACTGCGACGGCATCCGCATCATCGCGACGGGCGCGATCCTCGACACCGAGGCGGTCGTTTCGTAACGGCCAAGGGTGGGGAGCCGGTCGTGTGGCCGGTTCCCTTCCCGGCAGGGGTCGGACGCGAACCTTGACAATCCTTTCTTTCATTATCCTCCGCGCCCGATCCCTGCCGGGAAGAATCCCGCCGCAGGGGAGAAATAAGAAATGTTCAGAATTCCGGTATACGCACTCAAGCCTATGTCCGAGCCGATCGTCTGGAGGCAGGACCGCAAACCGCACCGCACGGCGGCGGTTTCGGCCGTGCTGACTCACGGCGCTGCGGATGCGACCGTCGCCGGTCATCCGCTCGGGGAGATCACGGCGGATCCGTGGGTCGTTCAGCTCGTCGACGGTGATGATTTGGAGGGGCAGATTGCCGTCGGCGACACGTTCCGCTGCGGCGGCGCGGACGGCTCGCTTTTCTCGGTTCAGCAGATCATCTCCGGCGCGGGCGCGAAGCTGTTCGTCTGCTCGGCCAACGAAAGGTCTCCGCTCTGATGCCCTCCTACACGGTAGCAACTCGCGGAATCGACATCTCTCGCGGTCGCGGCGCGGCGAAGGTCACGATCTTGGTCTCGTTCAAGGAGCTCGAGGTCTGGGCGAAGAAGAACGCGCTCGATACCTCTCTGCTCATGCAGAGCTCCTTTCTCCGCGCCTGCAAGGGGTTGAAGGAGAAATTGAAGCAGGTGATGCGCTCTGGCGGCGGCGTTTGCGGCGTGCCGAAATTCAAGGATTTCGAGGCGTTCACGAAGGAGCTCCGCGCCGCGTCCGGCAAAAAAACGCGCATGGGCGGTGTTCTCGCCGAAAAGGAGTCGTTCTACGGCGGTCGCTCCGGCGCTTGGTATTACGTCGGCTGGAAGGACTATCTCGCGCAGGCGGCGAAGAAATTCCAGGACGGGCTGGGCGGCGAAATCTCCGAACGGTATTTCACCGATGCGAACTACCGCGCCATGTGGCACCGTAAGGGGCTGAAGAATGTTCCGCGCTCCTACGTTCACAATCCGCGCCGCGTTCTCCCGGAGCCGTTCGGGTCGTACGTCCGCGCTCATCTCGACGAATGGGCGAAAGGCGCATTTTACAAGGAGCTTGCACGGCAGATGCAGAAAGGATCGAAGGCGTGATCTCACATCGCAGAATCATGAAGAATATCGGCGAGGCGGTCCGCTCGTCTGAAAACGTGCGCCGCTTCTGCGTTGACAATTTCGGTCGGGGACTTGACGTCCACGTCGGCGCTTACCCCGACGGAATTCCGGGCGTCGAGGACTCGCCGTTTCTGTGGATCCAGCCGAAGGATGAAAGCGAGGACGTAAAAACCGACGAAACCTTCACCGTGCGTCTCGTCGTCGGCGGCGCGGTCAAAGGCCCGGAGGGCGAGTCGGTGATCGAGAATGTTCTCGCCGTCAGGACCGCCGAATCGAACGGCCTTACAGTCAACGGCGGGAATGAAATCGTCGAGGATCTGCGCGACCTCGTTCTCGAGGTTGTGCGCGGCGCGAAGGTCGGCGCGATCGTCGCGAAAATCCGCCGCGACGAAAACGACATCTCTCACTTTCCGCTCGAATGGGCGAACGTCTACATCGACTATTTCGAGCCGGAAGCTCTTAACTGAAATCCCCAAAAAAGGAGGAGTCCAAAATGGCAGTCAAACGTTTTGCGGTCAAGTCCGCGACATTCAAATTCGGCGACAAGACCTTCGATATGGAGACCGGTCCGGTCATGAAGGCCGAAACGCGCGAGGCGGTCGAGGTGACCGCGCTTTCCGACGCGGTAAAAAGGTTCATCCCCGGCGCTCTCAAGGAAGTCGACGAGTTCACGGTTTCGCTCTACATGACCGGTGCGGCGGACATCACCGTCGACTCCGCGCCCGCCGCGCTCAGGATCGAAGTCGTCATCGAGAACGGTGAAAGCGAGGATGTCTCGTTCGCTCTCGAATATCCGACGGCCATCGTCACCAAGGTCGCGCCGTCGCAGATTCAGGCGAGCTCCGATCGTAAGGCGCTCTACGATGTCACGATCCGTCCCGACGGCTCCGATGCCGCCGCGCAGACCGACGGCTCCGATGCCGCCGCGCAGACCGACGGCTCCGATGCCGCCGCGCAGACCGACGGCTCCGATGCCGCCGCGCAGACCGACGGCTCCGATGCCGCCGCGCAGACCGACGGCTGAAATCTCCGGCGAGGTGTGAACGATGTCGTTTGCGGATGTATTCGAGCTTAAGCTCGGCGAGACTCTGGTCCGGGGGCGTCGGCTGACTATCAGGGAGCTGCGGGAGAACTATTCCGCGCTCCTGGAGGATCGGCTCGACGTTCCGAGGGCGCTCGAACTTGTCCGCGAGCACGTCACGCTCGCGGACGGCGGCGCGTTCGATCCCGAGGACGTCTCGATGGATCAGATGCGTCGGCTCATCGCCGAGATGACGCTTCCGGAGGAAGGACGCGGTATCTCGGATTTTATCGGGCTGCTCTGCTGAAAGGCGGAGCGTCGTCGGCGGCGAGCCGGTGTCTCGACGAGGGACGGCTCGCGATGGGGGTGTGGCTGCCGATCGCGCTTGCGGAGATCTACCAGGTTCTCGTGGCGCACCTGTCGGTATACTCCAAGGAGATAAAGGTCCCGAGCGTCTCCGAGGCTCTCCATTCGTTCGCGCTTCCTGCCCTCTCCGAGGCGATGCGCGGCGACGAGCGCGAGCGCAAAGACCGCGAACTTGTCGAGCGGCTTCGCTCTATGGCCGAAAAGACCGGCGGTAAATTCAAAATCGAAAAAGGCGGGAAAACGTGAGCAGCTCAACTCACCAGATAAAAATCAAAGGCGTCGACCAGACCTCTGCCGCGTTCGGCTCGGTCAAAGGTCGCGCCGTCGCGACCGGGCAGCAGATCCAGAAGATGGTCGGCGGCGCTCTCGCCGCCGCAGGCGCGTATCTTTCGTTAGGCGCCGTCAAGGGCGGGATCGACGAGCTCGGGCATCTCTCCGACATCGCGATGAAGACGTCCACCAACGTCGGCGAGCTTACGCAGATGACGGCGGCGTTCGGTGCGCTCGGGATTCAGAATATGTCGGTCGAAAATCTCGCCAAGTCGTTCGACTATATGGCGAAGACCACCGGCCGCTCCGGCATGGAAGGATTCTATGAGACCCTTGAGGAGCTCGGCAAAATCGAAGATACCGCCAAGCGCGGGCAGGAGGCGATGCGCATTTTCGGCCGCTCCGGCATGGAATTCATGCCGCTCATAAACGCCGCCGGTCAAAGCGCCGACGCGCTGCGTACGGTCGCCTCGGCGATGCCGTCCATCCCGCAGGCGGCTGCCGATGCCGGTGACGCCTGCGCCGACGCGATGGGATTCGCCGCCGGGCAGATGAAATCGATCTGGCTGCAGGGTCTCGGCGCGGTCTGCGGATGGTTCGACAATGAATACGCCGGCGGCGTCCAGGAGGCGTCTCTCCGCGCCGGGAATTACATGGAGTATTACGCGAAGGTGGGTGCGGCGAAGGCCATCACCGCGTTTAGAAAAGTCCAGGAATATCTCAAGCGCTTCGGCGATTCCATCGGCTCGTTCATCGGCGCCAAAATGGGCGGCGGCAGCTGGTCCGACGCATGGGACGCGGCCAAGGGCGCCTATTCGGCGGCGGTCGAAGAATACGAGACGGTCGCGATCGAACTTGAAAAGCGCGAAACGGCGCGGACCGAACGTTTCAAGCGCGAATTTGAGAAACGCGCCATCGCGATCGAAAAATACAACGGCGCGGCGACTGCTGCAGCCGTCGGCGTGAAAGACCGCGAAAAAATGGGCGGCGGCATCAATATCGCCGAAGAGGCGAAAAAAAGTCCGACCGTCAAAAACGAACTCATTCTCGGCGGGCATGACGCGAACCGTCTCTCGCTCCTGGGGCCGCAGTTCCAGAGCGAAACGAAAAAGCAGACGACGCTCCTGCAGAAGATCGCCGAAAACACGCAGAAGACTTCGGAGAATACCGAGGCCGTCTCCGAATCGAATCTGGAGGTCATCTGATGGCTAATGTCTCAAAACTGAAAGACGCGCGGCGCTGGAGCGTCGACATGTGCGGAGTCTCGGCGCTCAAAAGAAAATATGTCGTCGTTTGCGACGAGGTGACCGGCGAAAACGGCGAGCAGAAGGAATTCCCCGGCGTTCCCGCGATCGGATCCGTGCATCCGGTTTATAAGAATCTTCAGGTCGAAAGCTACGACGTCGAAGAGGGCGAAGGCGTAGCCAAGCGGACTCTCACCGTGACGGTCAACTACGCCGTGTTCGCGGGCGAGACCGGCGGCTCGGGACAGGATGCGACCGCGCAGGTCGAAAAGTGGGGCTGGGATTTCGGAACCGATGAGCGTGAAATGGTCGATGCGGTCGACGGGAAGGCGGTTCTCAATTCGGCGGGCGATGTCTTTGATCGCGTGCCGACGATCTCCGTTCCCGCGCCGACATTCACGAAGGTGGTCAAGTTCCGCACCCGCCAGAACGGGATGGATAACAACTGCAAGGTCAATCAGGGGTCGGTGACCATCGGCGGTCGCTCCTATCCTGAAGGCTCTCTCCTCTGTCTTGTTTCCGAGGAGCGCATCATCGGCGATCTTGTATGGGCCTTTCGCTACACCGTCCAGCTCAAGTTCCGCTCCAATCCGGTCAAGCTCGAGGGCGGCTCCACCGCGACCGACATCGGTTGGGACGTCGCCATCACCGATGCCGGAATGCGCGAGCTCAGCGCCGACGGCAAGCTGAAACTCATCAAGGCCGTCGATTCCGAAACCGGGAGAAAATGTACCGTCACCTCCCCGGAACTGCTCGACGGCAACGGTCACGCCGTTTCGCGCTCCGGCGGAGTGCCGAAGCCGTACAACATCCGCTTCAAGGCCTACGAGCGCGCGAGCTTTCCGAATTGGTTTTATTCCGAGCCGCCGATGGCTTAAAAAAAAGGAGAGAAAATGAAAGTAGATCTGTCGCTGCAGTTTGAACATGATCTGACGTTGCCGGTTCGTCCGGTTAAAGTGTTTACCGGCTCTGCCCTGCCGCTCGAACTTGTCGGAATTCCCGACCGGATCGGAGGCAGGGCCGTTGAGGGCGTGAGCGTAGGTATCGTCAACGCCGACGGTCGAAGCGTTCAGGCGCTCTGCGAACGTCGCTCTCTCGAGTGGACGGCGACGTTCGCGCCGTCGTGCTTCGAAACCTACGGCTACGTCCAGCGCGGCTTCAAGGTCTACGTCTCGCTCGGCGGCGACGAGGTGGTCGTCGGCGGAGATCTGGAAGTCGCGGCCGGTTCGCCGCAGGCGAGCGCCGGAAGCGCGCAAGGCTTCTATCAGCTTGCGGGCGGCGACGTCTACCGCAAGTCGACCGTGGTCGACGGCGTGCAGCACTTCGTCAAGGAGCAGATGGTCTACGACGGCGACATCGGCTGGGGTCTCGAATGGGTCGGCGATTTCGTCCAGGCCGCCGACGGAACTTTCAAGGAGGTCTAAAAAATGCGCAGACTCGTTTTGGTTCTTTTTTCTCTCGCCGCCGCGCTCGAGCTCGGCGCGATCACCGCGACGAAGGAATACGTCGACAAGCAGGACGCTGCCCTTCGCGCGAATCTGTCCGGAGCGCGAAGCGTGCAGGATCTGAATGTTTATGGGGTGAAAGTCAGTCACGATCTTGACGACGCTGCACTTCCGATCACCTGGCAATACGGCGGCGCAACATACACCAACGCCATCATTGACGCTATCGTTGATGTGGGGGAGGGCGTCTTTCTTTCGTTCAGTGCCGAGGCATCCGGAAGCTTCGGCGGCGACAGCGTCAAGGTTTATTTCGACGAGGTTGGTGTTGCGTCATCCATTCAGATGAATCTTTCAGCAACCTATTTTTTCGGCGGCAAGCCTTACAAGGCGGGAGAGTGGCCGCGGCTAAAAACAACCGCCCAGCCTACCGGCGACACGCTCGCCACGTCCGGCGAGATCGGCGAGGTGACCGGCTATGCGCGGGCGGTCTACAATTACATGCTCGGCAACACCAACGCCTGGTTTTCCGGCACAAACTATCCGGACAAGGCGACCGCGCCGAACAAACACAGATTTCAGTTTGAGCCGGGGATGGACCTCTTGAGCGTCCCCTGCTCCATGGCACTCTGGGAGATTCGAGACGGCGTGCGCGGCGGCGTCTGGGATCAGCGTGACTGGGTGAGCTGGTTCTGGTCGTTCAAGGCTTCGCAGATGCGCAGCGAAATCGCGGCGACCAACGCCGCCATCATCGCCGCAATCCCGCGCAAGGCCTGGGGAACTTATACGGCGAGCGGTCTGGAGAATCCGGATCCGTCGACTGTCTGGGTGGACGCCGCGTCGACTACGCTCGCCGCCGGTTTCGCCTGGCAGACGGTCGCGAACGTTTCGGGGTGTGCCTATTGGACAATCGTGGGAAACGGTGCTGTGATCGGCAACTCCGGAACGAACGCGGTTCTCGAGATCCGCGACTTTGAAGGCAAGGCGGTGATGCGCATTGTCAAGGGCGAAAACTATCTCGCCTACGTCGACAGTTCATCAATGACCGGTCAGGGCAGAGACGCACAAGGCCGCGTCACGTTCGATATGATGGCGAACGTCCAGCCCGTCGGCGAATATTCGACCGTTCCTGAGACGTCGAGCTTTGTCGAAGAATCCTCAAGCGGCTGTCCGGTCGACTACGAATGGGAGAATCTGGGCGACGGCAGGTGGCGAATCCATTTCATTTTGAAACCGGGCATCAATTCGGACGCTTGTTTCGCCCGCTTCAAGGTCGCCGTCCAGCGCGGTTCGACGATCGAATATACGACGGCGCCGACGATTTCCGGCGGTCTCATCTACAACGGCGTAAAAATCGCGCCGGTCATCAACGGCGACACGGTCACTTGGAAGGTCATGAAATGATACCGACCGCGCCCATTCTCGTCTGTCTCGCGCTCGCGCTCCTGGGGCTGTTCATGATCCTCTCGGCGCCGGCTCTGCGGATGTTGCGGCGAGGCTGGTTCTTTTCTCTTGTTGTCGCCGGGCTCGCTTTCGGCGTCATCTCCGACCGCGTCGGCTTCCATATCATGACCGAGACCGGCATTTATGACGCCGGGAGCTTCTTCGATTATTCTTCCAACACCGCGCATGTGCGCTGGGGTTATCAGCCCTACGTCAAGGGTTCGCGCTTCCGCTGGTTTTACAAATACAAATACGGCAGCGACGAAATGGGCCCATACGAACTGCCGAGCTGTCCGGTTGAGGATTGCGCGGCGGATTTTAAGCTCGAAGTTCCGGAGGGTCAGGAATGGAAGTCGGTCATATTCATCGGCTATGCCGAATACGTCGCGCCGCCGGTGGTGACGACGAACGGCGTTTATCATCTGTCCGGAGTCATGCGCACGATGGATGGTTCGCAGCGGTACGTGACGCCGCTTGTCGAGATTGTCGTCAATCTCGAAGACGGATCCACTCAAACACTTACACCAACAAACACTCCAGGAGGGAAAAAATGAAAAAAGGAATTCTGCTCGTTCTCGCGCTCGCGGCGCTCGTTGCGCCTGCTGCGCAATACTCAAAGCTCGCGCTCGTTATGGCGGCGAAGGCTTCTGGCAAGTGGGGCGACCTGAAGAGCTTCATCGCTTCTGCAGGTCTCGTCGACGAGTGGCAGGCGTGCGACTACCTCTCGGACGAATTTCCGCAGTTCGCGCAAATCACCAACGCGGTCGTCGTGTCCGGCCTTGCGACGGCGGCAGAAGTATCCGCGCTTCTGGAGGCGGCGCGGGATCCTGCCGTCTCCGACGCGCTCATCGGCCGCGTCTATTCTTCGGACATGGCCAAGGCGGACGGGCGAGTGCGCTGGCACGGCAAGGTGGTCTCGACCGTCTTTGATACCAATAAGCTCGAAAAGGTCCAGACGCACGAAGATGGCTACGTCCACCGCCTACCCTTCGCGCTGTCGTCACCGGGATCGGTTGAAAGTCAGCTCTCGGCGGCGGAACGTGCCGCTCTCGCCGAAAAGCGCCGCCGGGAAGCGGACGAACGTCGGGAGCGCAAACGCCAGGCGCGAATTGCCGAATTAGAGACGAATCTGACGTTCCACGTCTCCGCGCTCATGAAATCGAAACGCTGGCCGGAAAGTCTCGCCCGGCTCTATCTGCAGCATGAGCTCAACACTCTCGTCGGAACCAATGTCGTCAACGTCGTAATCGAGCCGCAAAAATGAGAGGCCATGAAAAAATCTACGCGAAGCTTGATAACATCGCCGAAAAGCTCGCCGGTGTCATCACCGCACTTGAGATCCGCAAGGACGTTTTGGACGATCACGAGAAACGGCTGCGGGATCTGGAGGCGTTGCGCAACAAGGCGCTCGGCATTTTCGGCGCGATATCTGCCGCGCTCGGCAGTTTCGGGGCGCTCATTACCATCCTCATCAAAAAGGCGATCGCATCATGAAGGCTGAAGTAAGAAACGGAATCACCTTCTACGGTGAAATTCCGATGCCGCAGGTGACACCGGCGGCGGTTAAAGGAACGTGGCGACTCCTGGATCCGTACAACGTCTCGGTCGCCTGCGGCGGGAAGCGCTATTCATTTTGGATTCAGGCGGGGTTCGAGTTCGACGGGGCATCGATTCCGCGCGGGCTGTGGCGGCTCTGCGGCCATCCGCTTGAGGCTCCGCGCATCGCCGCCGCGCTCGTTCACGATTGGCTTTACCGCGCCCAGGTCCTTGATCGCGGCGTCGCCGACGAAATATTCAACGTTCTCTGCAAGGCGGTCGGCATGAGCGCCTGGCGCACGGGGCCTGAATGGGCGGCCTTGCGAGTCTGCGGCTGGGTCGCGTGGCGGGCGAATCGCGACTGGCCGAAGATCGCCGCTGCGCGTAGATTCGGCGTTTTGGACATCAAGGAGGATTTTAACAATGCAGTCTAAAAATGAACCGCTTTCCCTTATCGAGCGCGTCGGCGCGGGTGTCGCTCTTCTCTGGATGATCTTAGGCGTTCTCGCCGTCGGCGTCGCCTTTTGCGGGTGTTCGTCGAAAACGCGCACGGTCGATGTCGGCGGAATGTTCACGCAGGCGGAGCTCGGAATGCTTGCCATCGGTTCGGTCGAGGTGATGTCCTCTCCGTCCGGCGAGGAGTCCGCGCTCATACGCTACGTCGAAGACTGTGCGCTCTTGAATTCATCGATGATGCTGCGCAATCTGTCCATCCAGCTGACCGGGACCAACGCTGTTCAGGGCGCAGAAAAAATCGCCTCTGAAGTCTGTCGCGCAATTGTCGATTCGGCATTGCTCACGAACCGCACGGCGGCTGTGGAGGTCAAGTGATGGCCCGGCAGTATGTTCTTGGCGAGAATTCGGCGCGGAAGCTGCGCGAGATGTTCAACTCCGGCGGCGGCGGATCCGTTCGCGGAGCTCCGGCGTCGCTCGCGTTCGAGGATGAGTTCGCTCATCCCTTCGAGGTGCGCTGGGCCGCGTCGGCGGGCGAAGGCGGCGGATGGATCGTCTATCTTCCATCAAAGACGGCGCTCATCGATATCGGCGGGCATCTTTACGATCCGACCGAGTATCTCGAGGCGGTCGGCGGCGACTATCCGCCGGAGTGGTATCTTCTCGACGAGGAGGCGATGAGCCGCGAGAACGCGGGTAAGCTGTATCTCGTAGTCGGCGAGATCGAAGGCGTGGACTCGGCGAAGTTCTCCGCGAGTCCCGAGCTCGGCGGGGAGGACGTGAGCCGATACCTGATCTGCGAGGGCGAGGTCGACGCTTCGACCGGCGAGCGGAAGGTGCGGCAGTTCGTCTCGTCTGCGATCATCGTCGGCGGCGGCGGAGGCGGCGGAGGAGGCGGCGACGGTAAGGAATACTACGGCGACGTTCAGTCGATCTCGTTGAATTCCGGCGCCGATTCCGACAGCGGTTCGGAGACGGGCGACGTTTTTCAGCTGACCGGGTTCGGCAAGTTCAATCTTGAGGATCGCGGCGAAGGCGGCGCATTCCTCGAAAGCTCCGAGATGTTTGTCGGCGACACTCCCGACGATACTGTCGCTTTTGTGGTACGTGTCGGAAATTCGAAGGAAGTGAACGCGAATACGCTGCAGTACAAAACTCTGCGCGTCGGCTCGAAAAGCGCGTTCCGTCTCGAAAGCGTCGGCGAGGGTTCGTGGCGGATCGTCGACTGCTACTACAACGTCGGCGGCATTCTCAATCTCGCGCCCGCATCGGCGCTTGATAAGGATTCGCTCTCGGCCGGATGTATCGCGGCGTTCTGCCTGCCGTCTCAGAATGTGAGGGTTTTTTCATCGCTTGCGGATCTGCGGGAAGCGCAGAAGAAAGCCGACGAATACATCGTCGCGCTCTACGTGTTCGACGCAGACGGTGCTGTCGCCGTCGATCTTCGGACCGCGCCGCAGGTCCAGTACTTCGAGGAGGGTTTGGTATGATTTCGCTGTTCGCGCTTGCGTTCGCCGCTATAACGCTCTCCTTCGACAAGTCGACGATCAAGTATCCCAACGCCGGGCGCGACTCGTTCGCGGCGGATTGGATCGCTGGCAACGGCGGCGACGTGAAGCGTATCGGTGCCGAGTCGCGGCTGGCCATGCTCGGCACTATCGACGCGACGATCAGCCGTCTGCTGTTTCCGACGCTCGGCAACTACGGTGGCGCGCGTAACGCGAATTCGTCCCGTCTGAGCTCCGCCGACTGGAACGAGCAGGTTTTGACGGAAAGTGAATATTTTTGGACGGAGCCGATGATGATCGACAGCGACGGCTGGCCTTATCGGCTGATGAATTTATCTCTTAACGTCGACGGGGAGGTCACGCATTACGGGTATCGGTTCAACGTGGCCGAACGGCGGGATTTCTCGAAAGCGCAGCGGCGCATCGAGGAGATTAACGCGCTTATCAACCGTTATGTTCTCGGGGAGGCGTACTACGATGATGAATATGATACGATCTTCGGAAACGGGCTGTGCGGCGAAGGCTTCTGGCTCGTTCCGGCCAACGTCAAGGGAGCTGGTCTTGAGATTCCACTTTGCCAATGGACCGAGAAGTTCCGCGATTTCAATCCGTTCGCGGGCGATTATGCGCTTGCGATCGGCGAGTTATCCAAGCGCGGGCTGGGCGGTTCCTGGCGCGGCGCGATGATGGGGGCGCTTCACAGTTTCTATTATGACTTTTGGCATCAGGATTTCTGGAACTTCGCTCATGCGCTGAACGGTTCTCCGAACTGGGACGGTGTCGATCCACTCGATGTCATGAGCTTCGCGCTCGGGCCCGTTTATGCCGCAGGCGAGACCAACGAATCGATTCGGGCTGAGAAGCAGGTCAGCGTCGCCGATCTCCTGGCGGCTCATTCTGACGGGATTGATTTCACCTCGTTCACGAACCGTCCGACGAACCGGATCTGGAAAGAACGCATCGCCTTCGCGAACGCTTATCTCGCGGCCTGCCGGACCAAGGCGATTCCTCTGCCGCGAACGATGCCGGTCGTTTTTCACGCGGGAAGTAATACGCTCAGTTCCGTCGGGACGGTCTGGAAGAGTCCCTACCATCATTTCCAGCGCGAGGAATACAGCGGCAATCTGAGCGCGAAACTCCGGATGACCATGGATCTCGGCGAGGGCGAATCGTTCGGCATCAACAGCGACGACGGGATGATTCCGCTCGACCTCGGTTCGTTCAAAACCGAATCGTTCACCGCGACGAACGACTACACGTGCTCAACGAACTGGGCGGAAAACCTGACGTGCGCTTGGACTGAGGAAGACGCGAAGATCACCGTCGGCGGAGACGTCTTGCAGCCGGTGCGGTTCTCCCAGTTCGGCGTCACGGCTGATGAGATTTATTCGCGGCACGGGTCGGAATGGACGACGCTCTTCCTGAGCTACAACGTATCTGCGGACAATCCGTACAAGTCGGCGCTCGTCATGCGCGACGGAGATTATCAGGTCGGGCTGAGCGTCGGTCCGGAGGTCTCGACGAACTGGACCGGTTATATCGATCTCGTCTACAACGGCAAGGTTCGCGGCGTCGAGTGTCTCGGTGTCGGCGAGGCGGTCGATGGGTATTACTTCGCCGGCGACAAAACGCAGGAGGAGCTTGCCGAATATTCTCTGGACAAGACGATCCTGCCGCCGCAGCTGAATCCTATCTCAGAAAGTCTCATCGGCGGCATCACGTTAAATTATGTCGACGTGCTGGGAATCTCGACGAACCGCGAAGATGTCGGCGGCGTGGCGGGCGGCGGGTTCTGGGTGGCGGGCGAGTGCTTTGATCGGGGCGATCCCGGCCAGCCGGACGTGTTCAAGCCGAAGGATACCTGGATTTATCTGCGCACGGCGAAGCTCGAACAGAAACTGGCGTCCAAGTCGGAGATGGACGCTTATATGGTGGCGATGTATGACGAGGCGGTCGGACAGCTTCCGGTAGCATATGGACTTACTGCCGGTCTCGGCGACGTGTACCCGCCGAACAAGGCCGCGTCGCAGATCTCCGAGGGTGTTTTGCAGCGTGTTGCGCAGAAGATCATCTCCGGTCAGGGCGGCGTGAAGATGCAGCCGCAGGCGCCGTCAATCCTGACGCCGAATCTGCGCGTCAGGGCGACGAGCGAAGACAAGCTCGAGGTCGCTGACGGCGAGGATCAGGTCGTCGCGTCGTTTTCGTTCCGCATCGCGCTCACGAAATCGGCGAGCGGCGACGACGCTCCGCTTCGCACGTCATGCGCTGTGGGGTTCTGGCGGCAGCCGCACGCGATTGTGGACTGGAACTTTCCGGCGATGGGATTCTCCGGCGAGTGATTTCCGGGCCGTGGCGGGGTCGCGTGGGCGGCGCGGCAGGTTCTTTCCCGCTGCGGTCAGTTCGGAATTTTGGCCGCTCCGGTTGACGGCGGTGTCGTTCCGAGCTCCAAGCGGCCGGTGGGTTTGAGCACCGGCCGCGCCTTTTTTTCCCGCGCTCGTGGTTTTTTCGCCGCGAGCGCCGTTTCCCGCCGTCCGGACCGCCTGAAACATAACGGGCGGTATTTTGTGCGGTATTTTGTGTGGTGTTTTTGGTTTCTTTCGTTCCGCCTAAATAAAAAAAGCCCCTTATTTCTGGGGCTTTTTGGTGCGACTGACTGGGATCGAACCAGCAACCTTCGGCTTCGGAGGCCAACGCTCTATCCAATTGAGCTACAGTCGCATCGACTCATTGGCGATATTCGGTTTTTTGTGTAATTTTCGTATAATCACAACAACCGAACACAACCAAAATGATTAAGCAGAGTATAGCATTTCAGCGGCGGAATAGTCAAATCCGTGTGTAATCCACCCTTATCCCACTTTTTTTGAAAAAGCTGACTTGTTACCGCAAATCTCTCTCCGCTCCCCAGGGATCTTCGCCGTGGCGGCGGATCCATTCTTTACACATCTCCACCGCCTCAAGACCGGTATCGACAAGCGGCGTACAGTGGAAAACGATCCCGTGGATGACGCCGGTGCGCATCAGCCGCTCCGCCAGATCAAGCTGGCGCTGCATGCTCGCTCTGGGAATTTCGGCCTTCTTCGGGAAATTCCACATGTAAATTCCCAGCAGTATCGATTTCCCGGGACCGGCCAGTTCACGGCACTTCGCCAGACGTTCCTCCATTTGGGGGATGTCGTTGGCGTCGTAGACCCAGAACGATATCTGATCGCACGCGTCGAACGTCGGTTTTGGATTGCGGTTGAACTCGGTCGAATAGAACACCACCGTCAGCTTGGGCGACTGCGGGAGCTTGAGCATCTCGTTTTTCAGCCGGAAGAGTTCAACCTCCGGGCGCACGAACGACGAAGCGAAATAGTCGTCAAGCCAGAAGGAATTGAGCTTCGGATGCCTCTTGGCCAGATCAAGGGCGATATTGGCCTTCTCGGCGAACGAATAATCGCCGTCGTTGTCGGTAATACTCCAGCCGAACCCCGAAAGACCGGACAGTTCCTTCACCGCGGCGTCAAACGGCGGCTTCGGCAGCGCCTGCCAGCGGCAGACGCTGACGTTCGGAATCCCCATCGCGAGGCATGCCGCCCCCATGTCGAGATGATCGGGCCCGAACCACTTGCGTTCGTTCCCGGACGACGTGCGGAACGCATGCGCATGATGCCCCCACATCCAGAGCCGCTTGCGGAAAGTGTCCGCAGGCGAACGTTCGGAAACCGACATTCTCGCATCGCCGAGCTGCCGGAGCTTCCATTCAAGATGTTCACGGTCGGCGACGTAGAACATCGACGGCTCCCAGCCGAGCGACGAATCGGCGTCAACGAGCGGGATCGTCTCGCGCACGTTCTTCTCCTCGTCGTCGAGAACCGCGTAAAGCCGCCGCGCCGCCGCTTCACGCTCGGCGCCGGACGATTTCGGGTCCGTCAGCGCGAGACCGTCGCGCTTGAAAAGAATGCTGTTGCGCACGGTGCGGACCGTATGCTCGAAAAACCGTCCGAGTCCGAGCATCCGTTCCGCATACGGACGCTTCACCGCCGGCACGTTCGCGAGCGCCAATGCCAGACGTTCGTTTCCCCGCCGCCAGAGCGCAAGCTCCTTTTCGGTCGTCTTGAGCCGTCCGGCGATCTGGCTTTCCGGAATATCGTAGGAACTGCCGAGATACTTCCAGCCGTTTCCGTAACGGCGCCCCTCGTACCATTCGTACTGCGGATGCGGCGGCAGCGGCCAGGGCTCGCCCGGCAGCACGAACGCGAAGGCCGGTCCGATGCGCAGCGGCCCGTACTGATCGAACGAACGGGCGCTGTGGAATAGAAACGCCTCGCTCCAGTCCCGCCAGGCGTCGATGACGGCATCAACGTTCATGCATCCGAAATCCCGCGCCGCGATACCGCGCAGAGTTTCCCGCAC
>JAFVZE010000351.1 GCA_017508315.1 Kiritimatiellia bacterium
AGGGTGAATCGGTCAGTGAGCGGTCCCGCGCTCACTGACTTGGAATATCCCCAGTTTTTGCCCCCTAAAAACAATGAGAGGCCTTGTTTTATTGGGTGATATGAGTTTTTGGAAGTGAAATAAGCGAAAAATCGGTTCCAGTTGTTGGATGTGGTAAAATAACCACGAACAAAAAAGCACAAATGGAATTCGAGTTGCTTTCAAGATGAGATTCGAAGTGGATACTTGGAAATACGGAACAAAACCCCTTGAGACTGCGAAAATCGCGCAAGGCTCTCCAAGGGCTCGGTGGCCTTTTCAAAAGGTGGGGATATTCCAGGCTCACTGACCGATTACCAATCCTGCTGAATTTTGTTATAATTTGACGAAATGAAAAACGAACAGCAGACGAGCAGCTTCCCGTTGCCTACAATCCGCCGCTACCCGATCTACCTGCGGGCGATAAAATCCATGATCGCCGCCGGCGAACTGCATATTTCAAGCGCGGTCCTCGCCGATATGCTCGGACTGGATCCGGTGCTGACGCGCAAAGATCTCGCGATGGCCGGAGTTCCCGGCAAACCGCGCCGCGGCTATCCCTCGCGCGAACTCTGCGAAGCGATCAACCGCTCTCTCGGCTGGGACAACGCCACCGACGCCGTGCTCATCGGAGCCGGATCGCTCGGCATGGCGCTCTTGGGATACTCTGGTTTTGAAGAGCAGAATCTTTCCATCGTCGCCGCGTTCGACTCCAATCCCGCCAAAATCAGCAAGAAGTTTCACGGCGTGAAAGTGCGCCCGATGGAGGATCTCGCACGGCTGGTGCGCAGACTGCAGGTCAAGATCGGCATACTCACGGTGCCTAACGCCGCCGCCCAGGAATGCGCAGACCTGCTTGTCGCCGCCGGCATAAAAGGCATCTGGAATTTCTCGCCGATACAGCTCGAACTGCCGGAAAGCGTACTTGTGCAGAATGTCGATCTTGCTCAGAGCCTCGGCGTTCTCTCGCACACCATCGCGCATTCAAAGGCGTGACCGCTCCGCGTCTTTCGCCGAAGGTTTTCGGGGTCTGTCCCCACAAATCCCCGCGAATCCCACTGCCTCAAACGGTGATTCTCAACATCCGACCGCCGAATTTCGGTTAAACCGGCAATCACCAGAACTGCCACGCGCCGCGCCAGATCACCCAGAGTGCTAAAACAAAATTGGTGACGACATGGGCGGTGATCGCGCTCGTCAAACCCTTCTTGAGCGCGAGAAATCCGTAGACCGCCCCGGCAACCGCACCTACGGCCCAACGGTCGTGTTCAACCGCGAAAAGCGCCACCGTCCACCAGAATCCGGCGAAATTCATGAGCCACCGGCGGAAAAAAAGCTCTTCGGCGACGGCGATCACGAACGCGCTGCCGGCAAGGCGCACCACCGTGAGCGGCCAGCCGCACACTTTGGGGTCGAACGGCGAATCGCCGGCGGCGCTTCCCGCGGCGAAACCCAGATATTCCGGCGCGATCCAGATGAAAAACACCGCGATCCCGGCGCCCGTCCCCCAGACAAGCCGGCGAAGAGAGAACCGCAAACGGGGCCGCCCGAGCAGGAACCAGGACAGCGCCAGCAAAGGCAAAGCCGCCGCGACGCGCCAGGCGTACGACGGCGCGTCGTGCGGCAGAATCATCATCAGCGCCATCCATGCCGCGTAGGGCAGGACAAGCGCGATATTGCGCAAGCGGGCCGCGGCGAGATCGCCGCAGCCCGCTTCTCCCGTTTTATGACGGAGGAGACTCAGAAGAGCCCCTGTTCCATCATGGCGGTGGCGACCTTCTTGAAACCGGCGATGTTCGCGCCAGCGACAAGGTCGTACCCGAGACCGTACTCGTCGGCGGCCTTGGCGGACTCGTCGTGGATGGTCTTCATCATCTTCTTGAGCTGGGCGTCGACTTCGTCGGCGGTCCAGACGAGACGCTCGGAGTTCTGCGCCATTTCAAGCGCGGAGACGCCGACGCCGCCGGCGTTCACCGCCTTCGACGGAGCGACGATGATCCCCTTCTGCCCGCGCAGGAAATTGAGCGCGTCGTTCGTGGTGGGCATGTTCGCCACTTCGATGTAGTACTTGATGCCGGACTCGGCGATCTTCTTCGCCCAGTCGAGATTGACGTCGTTCTGCGTCGCCGCGGGCATGTACACGTCGACATCCTTGACGCCCCAGCACTTGGTGCCGGGAACGAACTTCGCGTTCGGATACCGCTTCGCGTAGGGTTCGCAGTGCATCGGATCCTCCGCGCGCATATCAAGGATAAACTGAAGCTTCTCCTCGGTGTTGACGCCGTCGGGATCGTAGATGTAGCCGTCGGGACCGGCGAAGTAGGTGACCTTCGCGCCGAGCTGCATCGCCTTCTTCATGATGCCCCAGCCGACGTTGCCGTAGCCGGAGATCGCGATGCGCTTGCCCTCGATGGAATCGCCCTCGTGCGCGAGCACTTCCTGGAGATAATAGACCGCGCCGTAGCCGGTCGCCTCCGGACGGATGAGCGAGCCGCCGTAGGAAAGACCCTTGCCCGTCAGAACACCGTTCTCCCAGACGCCCTTCAAACGGCGGTACTGGCCGTAGAGATAACCGATTTCACGGCCGCCAACGCCCATGTCGCCGGCCGGAACGTCGATGTCCGGTCCGATGTAGCGGTAGAGAGCGGTCATGAAGCTCTGGCAGAAGCGCATCACTTCCGCGGCGCTCTTGCCGGCGGGATCGAAGTCGGAACCGCCCTTGGCGCCGCCGATGGGAAGACCGGTGAGCGAATTCTTGAACGTCTGCTCGAAGCCGAGGAACTTGATGATTCCGGGATAGACGTTCTTCTGGAACCTGAGGCCGCCCTTGTAGGGTCCGATCGCGCCGTTGAACTGGCAGCGGTAGCCGATGTTGGTGTGGGTCTTGCCCTGATCGTCCGTCCAGACGACGCGGAAGGTGAACATCCGCTCCGGCTCGACCATCCGCTTGAGGAGGTCCGCCGCTTCAAACTCGGGATGTTTGTCGACGACCGGCGAAAGCGAGCTTAAGACTTCTTCGACGGTCTGGACGAACTCCGGTTCGCCCGCGTGTTTCTCGCGCACATACGCGATGGTTTCTTCTACGTACTTGTTCATTTTCCTTTTCCTAATACCGCCTTCAGAGATTATCTTTCAGGCGTTTTGGGTGGTATCCCGGGTTTAGAGGTTATCGTGGGATTAAATCACTTCTTGGCCGCGGGCGCGGCTTCCATTTTCGCTTCCGCCTTGACGTCTTTCGCTGCCGGAGCCGACACCGCGGCCGCGACCTTCTTCTCATAGCGCTTGACCGCAAGTTCGGTCGCTTCGATGCGCGCCTTGGCGAGCTGATCGTCCTTGTTGGCGCTCTTGAGCGCATCGAGACGCGCGAGCGCCTTCTTCTTATCGCCGCTCTGGGCGATGGAACGCGCCGCGCCGAGCTGCGCG
>JAFVZE010000352.1 GCA_017508315.1 Kiritimatiellia bacterium
GACTTGGCCGCGAGCGCGTGAATGCGCCCGCCGGCGACGAGCGTCGTGGCGCAAGGGAAACGGCGCGTGCCGTCGATGACCGACCAGAGAAGCTTTCCGCTCTTCATATCGTTGCAGTACATTCCCTGCCAATTGCCGGAAGTGACGATACGCCCCTCCCCGATTCCGGGAGTATCCACGCAGGCTTCGCGAGGGCCGTCCCAGCCCGCGTCCTTCCAGATAACGCGGCCGCTCTTCGCATCGAGCGCGACGGCGTCTTTCCCCGCTCCCGAAAAAACGACACCGCTTCCGGCATCGAGCGCAAGCCCGTTGAGACGCAATATCCACGGATGCGCCTCGCGCCTGTACTCCCAGACCGTCTTTCCGTCCTCGGCGCGCATGGCTCTGACATTGCCTTCGACATCCTGGGCGATGATCATGCCGAAGGCGAAGACCATCTTGTTGTTGACGGAATTCTTCATCGGCCGCGACCAGATCACACTGCCGCTTTTCGCGTCGAGCGCGACGACGGCGGCGTTGCCGCAGCCTTCATCGTCGGAAGTGCCGCAGAATACGCGGCCGTCCTCCGCGACCGGAGCGCAGAAAAGAACCTTGCCCGGAAGTTTCGCTTCCCACTCCGCCCCCGCCGAAGAAAGCTTCGCCTTTTCCGGAGTACCGTAGCGGATCACCGAATCGAGACGGCCGTTTTCGTCGGCGCGGACGGTTCGCAGGGTCGCCGGATGGTGCGCGATGCCGCCCATCTGCGGCGGAGCGGAGCAGATGAACGCGGTTTTCCCCTGTCTGCGGAAGTAGTTGACGTGCACATGCCCGTAGACGAAGCCGGTGAAATTGCAGGCCTTGGCGATATCGAAGCGCTTGCTGCCGATGGTGAATCCCGTCGTCTTGAGCGATTTGTCGCCGTAGTTGGTCAACATGTGGTTGAAGAACACGACCGGCATCCCTTCCGGGAGCATCGCAAGATCGTTTTTCACCCACTCGGCGACCTCATCCATCGTATAGGACGGCTTGTGGTCGCCGTGCGGCATCGGCGTTACCACGAAATGGACGCCGCCGGCCTCGAACGAACGCCAGCAGGGGCCGTAAAGCGCCTCGAAGCAGGTCTCACCGGCGGGTCCCGCGACCATATCGTGGTTGCCGAGACAGTAGATCACCGGTCTTCCCATTGTGTGGGCGTTCATCGCCAGGAGATGGGAGCGAAGCCCGCGGTAGTAGCAGATGTCGCCGGTATGGACGATGAACGCCGCGTTGTCTTCCTCGGCTACGCGCTTTACGTCCTCCATCCAGGCCGTGTCGTGCATTCCGCCGATCTCGGAATCAGCCAGATGCACGAATGAGCATCCCTTGCCGGCGGACGCCTTCCAGGGACTAAGATGGAAATAATAGGACTTGGTGGCGCGGGAAACCGGATAGTAGAAATCCGCGCACTGATAACCGGAAGGAACCGTGACCGAAACGAAACGCGCGCCGTGGCGTTCGGGAATGGCGAACGCGCCCTTTTCGTCCGTGCGTACGCACTGAAGGCCGTCGGTGACAACGACCCCCGCGGCCGGGCCGCCGTTTTTCACGACCACGCCGCGCAGAAAACGGCCCGTCGGTTTTACCGGCCCGGCGGAGAGAGCTCCCGCCGCCGCGACCGCACCGCACAGCGCCGTCGATTTTATGAATTCACGTCTTTGCATATCTTCATAATCATGCTTGTTCGATCGATATCGGCCGCTACAACCGCCGCAGACCCCCGGCGGGATACCGGACCGGACGCGTTAGCCGCCGCACCTGTGCGGACAGCCGTGGCAGCCTTTGGCGCAGGACCCCGGCATGGAGACATCTTCTCCCGTCCAACAATAGGTGCAGAGCCTGTCCTTGGGCAATCCGATGGCGGCGACAAGATCGTCCACCGTCTGGAACGCGAGCGAAGTGAGATTCAGTTTCTCGCGGATGAACTCGACCATCTTCGCATATTCCACGCCGTTGTGGTCGACGTATTTCGACACGTCGGCGGTTTCTCCCTCATGTCCGCGGATGTAGCGCCGCGTAATGAGATCGTATTCGTTCTTGGAGCGCGAGAAATTGATGAACCGGCAGGGATACAGAAGCGGCGGACAGGCGATGCGCATGTGCATTTCGCTGCAGCCGCAGCGGTAGAGATGGTCGGCCTGCTTGCCGAGCTGGGTGCCGCGGACGATGGAATCGTCGCAGAACACCAGTTTGCGGTTTCTGATGAGGCCCGGAACGGGAATCAGTTTCATCGACGCGACCCGCTCGCGCTGGCGCTGATCGGACGGCATGAACGAACGCGCCCAGGTCGGTGTATACTTGACAAACGGTCTTGCATACTTGATACCGCGTTCATGAGCGTAGCCGAGAGCGTGCGAAACTCCGGAATCCGGCACCCCGCAGGCGGCGTCGACCTCGACCACATTGCGTTTGGCGAGCGCGCTACCGCAGCGGTAGCGCGCCATTTCGACATTGCGCCCTTCGTAGGAGGAGGCCGGAAAGCCGTAATACACCCAGAGGAAGGAGCAGATGGCCATCTTGTCGCCCGGCTCGACGAGCGTGTGCGCGCCGTCGACGGTAAGCTCCACCACTTCTCCGGGGCCGAGATCGCGCACGTGTTCGTAGCCGAGATTGTGCAGAGCGCAACTCTCCTGCAGAGCGATCATGCCGTCATCCTTGCGTCCGATCACAACCGGCGTGCGTCCGTATCTGTCGCGGGCGGCGAAGAAACGGCCGTCCTCGGTCATCACCAGAAGCGAGCAGCTGCCGCGAACCTTCTCCTGGACATGGCGGATGCCGTCGATGATCGAATCCTGCGTCGCCATGAGCGCGGAGACCACCTCCGTCGGGCCGACCATGCCGGAATTGGTGGAGAACTGCAGCTGGGAGGAATTATTGCGGAAGAGCTCCTGCTTGAGCGCTTCAATGTTGGTTATGAGCCCGACGGTCACGATGCCGAACGTTCCCAGCTTCGAACACATGATCAGCGGCTGGGGGTCCGTGTCGGATATGACTCCGAGTCCGATTCTGCCTTCGAAACGGCCTACGTCGTTTTCGAATTTCGACCGGAACGGCGAATTCTGAATATCGTGAATCGATCTCTGGAACCCCTTTTCTCCCAATACCGCCATACCTCCGCGGTGGGTTCCGAGATGAGAATGGTAGTCCGTGCCGAAAAACAGATCGCTTACGCAATCCGACTTCGAAATGACCCCGCAAAATCCGCCCATGTAGCCTCCTTGATTGGTGAGCGGATATTATACCATATTTCGCCGCCGACAAATCCGCCTTCCGGCGGCGATGCCGCCGCAGAATGAATGGAAACCACCTTCTCTCCGCGCATCAGGAAGTCGCTCCGGCCGCCGCGACCGTGAGCATGCCCAGCGCGTGAACGACGGCTTTGCGGCGCACCTCCTCGCGATCGCCGGTGAATATCGCCTTCTCCGTCCGCACCCCGCCGCCGTCCGCCAGCGCGAACCACACCAGCCCGACCGGCTTCCGCGCGCTGCCTCCGCCGGGCCCGGCGATGCCGGTCAACGACACGGCCAGATCGCATTTCATGAGCGAGCGCACCCCCTGCGCCATCTGCGCGGCCGTTTCCGCGCTTACCGCCCCGCAAGCCGAAAGCGTATCCTCGCCGACTCCGAGCACATCGCGCTTGACCTCGTTGGAATAGGAAACGACGCTCCCGGCGAAAACGGCGCTCGACCCCGGAATGTCGGTTATCGCCGAAGCGACTCCCCCTCCGGTGCAGCTTTCGGCGGTGGCGCAGACCAGATTCTGCGCGGCAAGAAGTTCAACCAGCGTGGCGGCCGTTTTCATCATGGCGTACGTTCCTTCAGATCTGATCGAGAAGATGCTGTCCCGAATCCACCGGCAGCACCGCTCCGGTGACCGACCGCGCCGAGAGCAGAAAAGCGACGGCGTCGGCGACATCCTCCGCCGACGGACGATGCGAAAGCAGAATCTCTCCCGCCTTCTCGTGCACGCCCTCCGGCGCGAAGACCGGTCCCGGAGCGACGGCGTTCACCCGCAGCGTCCCGGCGAAAAGGCACGCCGACTTGCGCGTATATTCAAGAAGCCCGCGCTTGGTTTCGAGATAAACTTCCTTTATCCCGCCGACTTGCGCCGCATTCTCCGCAAGGACTTCGGCGTCGAGCACATTCACCACCGCGCATTGCGCATCCTCCCGCCCGGCGAGCATCATCGTGAGCTTTTTCGCCGATTCGAGATTCACCATTCTGAGATCTTCTTCCGCGCCGTCGAAAAGCGCGGCATTGTTGACGATCGCGGAAAGTTCCGGCTCCAGCTCGAGAGCCTTGAGGTAAAGTTTCGCCGCGCCGGACGGTTCGGAAAGATCGGCGAGAATGTCGGCGCCGGAATCCGCGCGGTGCGATGAGGTTAAAACCCGCCATCCCTCCGAGCGCAATTTCGCGGAAATCGCCGCACCGAGCCTTCTGTTTCCCCCTGTCACCAGAACGCTTCTCACAGTATCACTCCGTACCGCGCCGAAATGCGCTGCGCTTCTTTGACATCGCCGATGTTCCCTTACATGACGCCGAAGCGGAACTCCGTGGCGCTGCGGTAGATTTCGCCGGCCTTGAGAATTGTCGTCGGAAATTCCGGCCTGTTCGGAGAATCGGGAGCGTGCTGCGTTTCAAGCGCGACGCCGCAGCGGAAAGAAAGATGCTCTCCGCCCTTCGCCGTCTGATCGTAACTCGCCCAGTTGGCGGTGTAGACCTGCACGCACGTTTCGCTCGTGTAGACGTCGACTTTGCGGCCGTTCAAAGGACATTCGAGCGTGGCGGCGTAGCGGACCGCCGCCTGAGCGCCCGGCGCTTCGTCGAGCACCCAGCAGTGGTCGTAGCCTTTGCCGGTCTCAAGCTGTCCGTCCGGCTCGTTGATGCGCTCGCCGATGCGCATGCCGCCGCGGAAGTCGAACGGACCTCCGGCGACCGGACGCACCTCGCCGGTCGGGATCTGCCCCTTGTCGGTCGGCAGAAAATTCGACGCGGCGATCTTGAGATTGTGGTCCTCGATTGTGCCGCCCGATTCGCCTTTGAAGTTGAAATAGACGTGCTGCGTCATGTTGAGCGGCGTATCCTTGTCGCTCCTCGCCTCGTAATCGACGCGCCAGACATTGTCCGCGCCGAGCGTGTAGGTGACTTTCGCCTCCACCGTTCCGGGGAA
>JAFVZE010000353.1 GCA_017508315.1 Kiritimatiellia bacterium
CGAGCGCCCGCGTCAACGTCTTCGTCCGTAACGCGAAAGGGAAGTATGTGCAGCCTTCAATTAACATGATCTATCCCTGCGACGGCCGCGGAGTCGTGCGTATTCCGGAAGGCGGAGCGCGCGGCACGATCGTCTTCAGCGTCAGGAACGCCGGAGACGAAAAGACCGTATTTGAAAATCTGCGGGTGTACCGGCTCTTTTGCGAGGAAAAGCCGACTACAGTTGAGACTGATACGCTCAAGAATAAACCGACAAGTGATAAGGAGAAGAAGTAAATGACCACGAGACGCTCTTTTCTTTCGGCTTTCGCGGCGACTGCCGCCATGCCGGCGTTTTCGGCTCCGCTCGGCGACTGTCGGCTTAAGGTGGGAATCGTAAGCGACACGCATTTAAGTCCGCCGGAAGTCCACAACAGCCAGGGCGCGATCAATATGTTCAAGCGCGTCATCACCTTTTTCCGCGACCAAAAAGTCGATGCGATAATGATCGCCGGCGATCTGACGAACGGCGGACGCGCGGCGGAACTGCAAAAGACAGCCGACTGCTGGAAGGAAGTTTTCGGGTCGATAGATGCCGGCCCCGTAAAAGTTTTCGTGACCGGCAACCATGAGCACAATTATGCCAAGGACGCGCCCGAGGTTTGGCAGGAAATCTTCGGCGAGCCGTGGTCGCCTTTCTTCATCAAGGAAGTGAAGGGTTATTCGTTCGTCGGCGCGCACTGGGCGGCATGGCGTAATGAAAAGTCGTTCCGCGCTTTTCTCAACGCCAACCGCGCGAAACTCGCCGGCGGCAAACCGTTCTTCTTCGCCCAGCACGCCCATCCGCAGAATACGTGCTACGGGACGTGGACGTGGCATCAGGCCGACGGCGGCCCGACCCACAAAGTGCTCGCCGACTGGCCAAACGCCGTCGCGTTCTCCGGCCATACCCATTATTCGATCACCGACCAGCGCAGCGTCTGGCAAGGCGCGTTCACTTCGCTCGGCACGGCATCGCTCAGGTGGCTTTCGCTGCCTTCGGGACGAGAAAACGGCAAGGGCTTCAAGAGTATCGGGCATCGGATGTCGGATGTCGCCAGCGATTACGGCGGTGCGCAGGGAATGCTCATGAATGTCTACGACGATTACATGGTCTTCGAGCGTTGGGATTTCTCACGCCAGGAAAAGCTCGGCGACGACTGGAAGGTTCCGGTTCTGCGCGGCAAGAATGATCAAAGGACTTATTCCTTCGCGAGCCGCACCGAGAAATCGTCGGCGCCGGAATTCCCCGAGGGAGCGGAGCTTAAGCTCAAGCTCCACAAGGGACGCAACCCGAAGAAAGAGCCGGAAGATCAGATTATCCTGACATTCCCGACTGCCGTTTCGCCGGACGATCTTTCGCGCGTCATGGACTACGAAGTCTGCGCGGAGCTATACTCGGCCGATGTAGTCCTTCCCTGGCGTATGAAGCGCGTCTATCAGACCGGCTTTACGCGCAACCCGCGCCATGTGACGCCGACGCAAAGCTGCATTTTCGGCATCGGCGAACTGCCGCCGCCGCCGTTCCGCTTCCGGGTGACGCCGCGCAATTCCTTCGGCAAATGCGGAAAGAGCCTCTTTCTGTATCAGCGCAAACCGTTTATTGAAGATCCTTCAACGAAAGGAAAAAAATGATGAACATCTCGAAACTTCTCGTTGCAATAATTGCCGCGTTAGGAGCCTTCGCTTTGACGGCGGATCCTAACGTCGCATACACGGAAAACGCGACCGTCGCCGATGCGCTGGTATTGGACGGCGAATACATAATCGATGTGGTCTCCGGCGTAACCGTAACCTATACCGGCGAAATATCCGGCACGGGTCCATTGCGCAAAACTGGCGCAGGAACGCTGGTACTGAATAACGGTAAAAATTCGTTCACGGCTGGCGTTCAGATTTCTCAAGGGTATGTCCGTGCCGATGCCGAGGGGTGTCTTGGCACCGGGCATATTCACATTGACAAGACCGTTGCCGGAGTAAGCTCGACATTCGGAGTCGTAAGACAGATCAATTTCAATGCTGATGGGGCGGTTTTCTCCAATGACATTCTTATAGAAGGTAAGGATCCCGGAGCCAGTTATCATTACACCAGCAGTTTCATTCGTACCAACGTCAAAAC
>JAFVZE010000354.1 GCA_017508315.1 Kiritimatiellia bacterium
GCGAACTTCCCGAGTCCCGGAATCTCCTTCACATTGCAGTTCCATCTGAAGCCGGGCTTGTCGTGGGCGGCGGGAACGGCGCGGATTGAAGGATCTTCTCCGAGAAAATAACTTCTCACATCCTTGTAGATTTCCTCCCAGATTCCTGATGTGTGACACAACTGCCCGGGCTGGGGATATCTGGGGTCGACGTTGCGCGTGCCGTCGGCTTTCATCTGGAAATACTCCGGATGCGAAACTCCGAAACGCTTGAGATAGAAAAACTCGTTCAGTCCGTGACTGCACGGGATGTATTCGGTCTGCAGCCGGTTGCGGTAATGCTGCACCACGCGGTTCGTGCGTCCGCCATCTCCGAACCACGCGCCGTCGGCCCATGCCGAATAATTGCGGTGGGTATTGGCGGGCGCGTTGAGAATGTCGCAGTCCGGCACTTCAATCGCATTCCGCCGCGGCGTTATCGTCCCGAGTTCGCCGGGGAAATAGTAGCGCACGCCGGCGAAACGTTCGAGAAACTCATAGACGGCGAACAAGGTGGCGCGCTCGTACATGTTGGCGAGGATCCCGCCCGTAAGCCGCCTCTCCACGCTGTCGACGCGGCTGTCGTCGCGTCCGGCGATGTAAATGCGCCCGGCGGCGGTTTTGATGACGCCGGCGTCACGCGGCAGTTTCGCGACATCGATCCCGGCCTTCCGCGAAAGGGAATTGTCTCCGACCGATACGGCCGTACAGCCGGAAAGAAACACATTGGTTACCGGCACGCGGCAACCGAGGACTTTCGAAAGTGAATCTCCCAGCTCATCCGCTGCATAGCGCACCACCGCGCAGGCTTTACCTTCAACATAAACCTGAACCGAACCGGGAAGCAGGTCCACACCCGAACATACATACCCGGGCAGGACGCAAAACCCGGCCACCGCGACAAATTTAAAAATTCTCTTTATCATCGCACAATACAGTTCATACCTCTGCTACCGTCCCGCAGGCGGGACAGATACCCTGTCAAGTACGGTTGCAATGATATCATATCCCGACATTTTTAGTCAATATTCATACATCGTCACGGAAGTGGGATCCTCATTTCTGCTACTGTACCACACGATTTGCATAACTCGGCGTTCGTGCGACAATTTGCGCGGAATCGTGCTCCCGTCGATGAAATGATCCCGGAAACCGCCCCGCTCAAACCATGTTCAGATCGGCAAAGCGCTTCACGAGCTTCTTCGCTTCGGCCGGAGGAATCGGCGCGTAGGGTGCGCGGCAACAGCCGCAGTCGATTCCGACATGGCGCATAAGCACCTTGAACGAGCTCCAGTTGTCGGCGAACGCCTCGATGACGAGATCCACGAGCCGATTCGCCTCGGCCTGCCATTTCGCCGCGGCCGCAAAGTCGTTTTCGGCGCAGAGCTCGCAGATTTTGGCGAAATGCCTGGGAATCATATTGTAGTTGAGCCCGATTCCACCCGAGAACACGTCTCCCATCGCCAGCGCCGAAATAAGCATTTCATCGCACCCGGCGAACCAGATCGTCTCTTTATCGAGCATCCGTGTGAGCTTCTGGCAGATGTAGAAATCGCGCCCGGTGTACTTTATCCCCTTCACCTTCGGCAGATCGAAAAGCCGGACGTCGCGCTCGGGAACGAGCGTCGAATTGAACGCGTAGATCATGAACGGCAGATCGGTCGCTTCGCTTATCGCCTTGTAATGCCGCATCGCAGACGGGAAATTCTGCCCGAAATATACAGGGGCGACGGATGATATCCAGTCTACTCCGGCATCGGCGGCGGCCTTGGCGAGCTCAACGGAATCGTCCGTCCGCACACATCCAACCTGAGCGATGAGCTTCACACGCCCCTTTGCCGCCTTGACCGCCCTCTCGTAGACGTACCTGCGCTCCTCGGCGGTAAGGAGCATTCCTTCACCCGTGGAGCCGGTGAGATAGAAGCCTTTGAGCCCGTTGGCGATTCCGCGCTCGACCATGGCATCGATCGCTTCGCCGTTGACACGGCCTTTGGCGTCGAACGGCGTGAACATCGCCGCGTGGGCGCCCGCCATGCCTTTGAACTCTTTGCCGTTAAATTTCGTTATCATTTCTTTCCTTTGATGAAAAAGCTTACAACAGGGGCCGCGACAAGGCATGACGCCATGCCGATCGCCCCGTAGAGCAGCAGGTGGGGCTTGCCGTCAAACCTGCACGCATCAAGCGTAAAGCATACGATGTAGTTTGCCGCGAGCCCCGCAATTGCACCGGCGGCATTGATCCGCTTGATGAATATCCCCATAAAGAAGAGACAGCCCAAGCCTCCGGTCAGGACGCCGAGAAACTTCTGAAACTGGTCGAAAACGGTCTTGATTTCCATATTGGCCAGTACGAGCGCGAATCCTCCGCCGACGATACCCACAACCACCGTGCATATCTTTCCGCACCGCAGCAGCGATGCGTCCGACAATTCCTTGCGCGACAGGCGTTTGAAGAAATCGGTGACGAAAGCGCTCGCCGCGGCGTTGAGATTCGACGAAAGAGTACTCATTGTGGCCGCCGCCACGGCGGCAAGCAGCAACCCCGAAACGCCGGGTGGGAGAGCGAATCCGATAAAATACGGCAAAATGGCATCGCCCTTGAGCGTATCGGGAAGAAAACCCGGGCGGGAGGCGACAAACGTAAAAAGCGCAACTCCGACCAGAAAGAAAACTATATTGTTGACGAACGACAAAACGCCGTTCAGATAAATCGATTTCGCAGCCCCAGATTCGTCGCTTGTAGTCATATAGCGCTGAACCACGCACTGGTCCGATGTGTAGCTGGCGAGATTACCCACAATGCCGCCGACAAGCACGACCCAGAAACAAGGTTCCTTCATGTCGAAAACGAAATCGAAAGTATGGAACTTGCCGGCCGCAAGACCCTTCTCAAGAAATCCGACGACACCTCCGTCAGTGCCGACGACCATGAAGACGAACATGACGGCGGTGCCGACGATGAGAATCAGAGACTGCACGAAATCGCTCCACACGACAGCCTCGACTCCGCCGATGGCGCAATAGAATATCGTCACCGCCGTAACCGCGGCAATCGCCCAGTTCACATCGATCCCGATCACCGCCGAAAGCGCGATTGCGGGAAGATACGTGACGATCGCCGTTCTCGCAACCATAAACATGATGAACGCCGCCGAGGCGAACAATCGGCAGGCAAGATTGAACCTGACCTCGAGATACTCGTAGGCGCTCGTCAGATTGAGCCTGCGGAAAAAAGGCAGATACCACTTCACAACCACCGGCGCAAGAAGCAGGATCCCGAAACTAAGCGAGAAATAGCGCATATCGGAATGGAACACCTTCGCCGGAACGCTCAGAAAAGTGATCGACGAGAACATCGTCGCATAGAGCGAAAGC
>JAFVZE010000355.1 GCA_017508315.1 Kiritimatiellia bacterium
CTTCCCGCGAAACTCCATCCCAACGGCGCGGCCGCGCCGGTCACGGTTGCGGGCGGAAAATTCGCCGACGATTTCGCTCCGTACGAGACCAGAGTTTACTACAGCGCCGCGAAGAAGTTCGATTTCGCCGCGGCGCGCAAGGCGATCTACGACGCCGAACTGAACCGCCGACGCCCCGGCAACCTCGCCGCCGCGAAGAAGATACTCACCTACAAGGAGACGGAGGCGCTCTTCAGGTCGATGCCCGAAAACTGGTATCCGCGCATCACCGCCTCGTCGACGCGCAAGGCGAGCTACGATCTGCCGTTCACCTATTTCCTTCAGGACGGCCTGCGTGACGAACTGCCGATCGTGCCGTATCTTACCTGGTCGCCGGTCGCCTCCGACAAGGCGCCGTGGGTGCGCGTCGAATTCGGCGCGAAGAAGAAGTTTTCGAAGCTCGTCCTCTACCGTTGCCGCGACGCCGAAGGCCGTCTGGCGCTGCTTTCGGGCAAAGTGGAGGCGGACGGACGGGAGATCGCGGCTTTCGACGAGCGTGAAAACGCGAAGATCGAAATAACGTTCCCCGAGACGGCGGCGGATTCGCTCACCGTGAAGATCGGCGAGCGGGACGCCGCGTCGAAATGCCGGCTTCTTTCCGAGGTCGAAGTCTACTGAAATATTATGGTATAATGAGGTCATGAGAAAAATCGTTTTTACGGGGGCGGCGATCGCCGCGGTGCTGATCCTCGCAGGATGCGGCAGGAGCGACGGCAGCAGGGAATTTGCCGCCGGGAAGCGGGCGTATGAATTGCGGGATTTCAAAAAGGCGGAGAATCTTTTCGAAAAGAGTCTGCAATCGGCTCCGGGTAATGTGGAGACCATGCTGTATCTCGGCCTTTCCAAACTTGCGCTCGGCGAGCTTGACGCGGCGGCGGACTGGGCCGGCAAGGCTGCGGCGGCGGACGGCGGCAGCGCCGATGTGAAGACGCTCGAAGCCCAGATAGCGTGGCACCTTAAGGATTACGCCAAGGCCGGGAAGCTTTTCGAGTCGATCGCGCACGACGGGACGCTTTCGGCGGAGGAGCGCTCGATGGGATGGTCCGGTCTGGGGATCGTCGAAATGACTCTTGACAACTACCATATGGCCAGAGTCGCTTTCCTGCGGGCTATAAGAACCGACCGCAGAAACGCTTCCGCGTGGTACCATCTGGGGCTGTTGTACCGTGACGGCTTCGGCTATTCGCAAGCGGCGCTTGAGCAGTTCGAGATATTCGTGCGTCTGAACCGGATTGCGGATGCGCGCGTGCAGCGGGTGCAGCGCACCGTGATTCCCGAGCTTAAGGACATGATATCCCGCTCGGCGAGCGAACGGCCGGGGGCGTCGAAGCGCGACAGCGCCGCGAGCGCCGCGGCGATAGCCAAAGCCGAGGCGGCGTGGAAAAAGGGTTCGTGGAAGACCGCCATGGCGAGGTATCAGGAGGCGCTGAACCGCGATCCGCTGAGTTTTCCCGCCGCGTTGGGACTGGCGAAAGCGGGGCTGAAGAACGACGCCTCCAGAAAAGGCATGGGGCAGGCGCTTGAGAATTACAAACTCGCCTGTTCGCTCCGCCCGGGGGCGGTGTCCACGTTTCTTGAGGCGGCCGCGCTCGCCGTCAGGCTCGGACACCATGCGCAGGCGATGGAGATATATTCAAGGGCGCTCGCGGCCAACCCGGCATCCTTCGATGCGATAGACGGGCTTATCCGTTCGCTGCGCAGGGCCGGCGGCAAAACGAAGGTGGCGCAGGCGTACCAGCTCTACCGCGATTCGCTTTCCGTCAACAGGAAGAAACGCTGACGATGGAACTTCTGCCCGCCGACTATGTTCTTTGCGCACTGACGCTGACGGCGGCGGTATTGGGGCTTTTCCGAGGTTTTTCCGGAACGCTCGCGTTTCTGGTCGCACTTGCCGCCGGCGGGATCGCGGCGTCGTTTTCGTGGAGATATTCGCTCGGGTTTTCCGCGGAGATGTGGATCCGCGCGGCGGCGACGCTCGTGGTCGCGCTGCTGGCGTTCGGACTGGTGCGCATCATCGTGAAGAAACTGGTCAACGGTCTGCTCGCGCAGCCGGCCGACGCGGTTTTCGGCCTGCTTGTCGGCATCGCGAGCGGGGTGCTGCTGACGGCGCTTTGGGCGTGGAGCGGGATGTTTCTCGAGTATTCCGCGCTGGCTTCCGCGGTCGCGGGTTTTCTTCCATTTTCCGCATCTTTATGAAGAGATTGACTTACCCATTCGTTGAAAAGGACATCCGTTCGCTCAAAGCGGGCGAGGCGGTTTCCGTTTCCGGGCGCATCTACACCGGACGCGACAAGTTCCACAAACATTTCGCCGACGGCGGCGAAATCTCCGTCGACTTCCGCGACGGGGCGCTTTACCACTGCGGGCCGGTGGTCATCCGCGACGGTGACGTCTGGCGCGTGATGGCCGCAGGGCCGACGACGAGCGTGCGCGAAAATCCCTACGAACCCGCCTTCATCGAAAAAAGCGGCGTTCGCGTCATAATCGGCAAAGGCGGGATGGACGCGGCGACGCTCGCGGCGATGAAGCGCTTCGGCTGCGTCTACGTTCAGGCCGTCGGTGGCGCGGCGGCGCTTTGCGCGGCGGCGGTGAAGCGGGTCGCGGGGGTGAGCTATCTCAGGGAGTTCGGAGCGGCGGAGGCGGTGTGGCATTTCGACGTGGAGGATTTCCGCGGCGTGGTGGCGATGGATGCAGCCGGCAGAAGCCTTTTCACCGAGATAGGCGTTGAGTCGCAGGCGCGTTTGGACAGGCTTCTGGACTGACGGGCGGCAAGAGCGATGGCGACGGGCATAACCGAGGCGACGATCGAGGAGATAAAATCCCGGGTGGATCTCCCGGAACTCATATCGTCCTACGGAGTGGCGATCAGGCGCGCCGGGTCGAGCATAAAGGCCTGTTGTCCTTTCCATCACGAGAAGACGCCCTCGTTCCACATCAACGAACGCAAGGGCTATTACCACTGCTTCGGCTGCGGCGAGTCGGGCGACGCCATAAAGTTCGTGAGCAAAATGGACGGGCTGACGTTCATCGAGGCGGTCACCAGACTGGCGGAGCGGTGCGGGGTCAAGATCGAGCAGGGCAAAGAGGATCCCGCCGCCGGACGCCGCCGCCGTCTGCTGGCGCTGATGGCCGAACTTGCGCAGTTCTACCGCCGCTGTCTCCTCAAGGCCAAGGAGGCGCAGATCGCGAGGGATTATCTCAGAGAGCGCGATCTGAGCGAACGGGTGCAGGAGGATTTTCTGATCGGCTACGCGCCGAACGGGATGGCGCCGATGGTCAAGTGGGCGGAGAAATACGGCTTCACGCTCGCGGAACTTGAAGAGGCGGGGGTCGTCAAGGCTCCGCAGCATCCCGGCGACAAGGGGTTCAACCGCTTCGGCGGACGGCTCATGTTTCCGATAAAGGACAAGCAGGGACGGGTGGTCGCCTTCTCCGGACGGCAGCTGACGGCGAGCAAAAAAAGCGGCAAGTACGTCAATTCTCCGGAGACGCCGATTTTCCGCAAGTCGAATGTTCTTTTCGGTTTCGACCGCGCCGCCGGCAACATTTCCAAAAGTCCCCACCGCGAGACGATAATCTGCGAAGGGCAGATAGACACCATCCGCATGCACGAGCGCGGTTTTCCGTCGGCGGTCGCGTCGCAGGGAACGGCGTTCACCGAAGAGCACGTGAGCCTGCTCAAGAAAGTCGCCGATCAGGCGGTGCTCGTTTTCGACGACGATGCCGCCGGACGCAAGGCCACCGTCCGCACGGCGCGGCTTTTCCTCGCCGCGGAAATGCCGGTGCGGGTGGTAAGTCTCCCGGAGGGGGACGATCCGGATTCGTTTCTGCGCGGACATCCTGCAGAGGATTTCCGGCATCTTCTCGACAACGCCGAGTCGATCATGTCCTTTCAGGTCCGCGCCGAAAGAGCCGCGGAGGCGAATCCCGATTCCATCGACGCGATGGCGCGGATATCCAAGGCGGTGCTTGCCACGGTCGCATCGAGCAAAAGCGCGGTCATCCGCGCCGGGATGGCGGCGGAGGCGGCGAAACTGCTCTCGCTTCCGGTCGCGGCGCTGAACGAGGAGCTCGAAAAAATCAAAACCGAATCGGTGCGCAAGACTTTTGCTCCACCCGAACCGGCGACGGAGATGGAGATCGACGGTTTCGAAGAGACCGATCATTCGCCCGAAGACGAGCTGCCGGAGGTCGAAAGTGCCGCGGATGCGGTTCCGCCGCCGGAGCGGGAATTCGCCTTCTGCGGATTTCTGATGGAGAACGAGGGAGACGGGACGGTGGCGGGAATGGTCGCCGAGCATCTGCCGTCGGAGGTTTTCGCCCATGATTTCACCCGCGCGTTCGTGGAGACATGGCGCCGGCTTTCCGCGGAGGCGGTGGATCCGTTTCCCGCGTTCAGGGAGCGGCTTTCCGGTCTTGAACAGAAATGGATGGATCGGATTTTCGAAGAGAGCGCCGGCGGCCGGTCGCTCGGCAGCGGCGAGACCGTCGCGCACAATCTCGAGAATTTCATCCGCGATCTGTGGATAGACTCTCTGCGCCGTCGGCGCGGCGAACTGCCGGTTTCGGATCAGTCCGTTGAGGCGCGACGCTTCGAAATTTCGTATAATATGCGGCGGTTGAAAGATCTGAAGTGGAAAGGCGTGAAAACTCTGATCGCCGAACTGAAGAAAGGAATACAGACAGATGGATATCAAGGAAGCAACTAACAGGATCGCCGCCCAGGCGGAACTGGCGGAAAAAATCCGCGAAGAGGTGGCCAAGGTGATAGTCGGTCAGGAAAAACTCGTGGATCGGCTTGTTCTCGCGCTCGTGACCGGCGGCCACATTCTGCTCGAGGGCGTGCCCGGCCTCGCCAAGACGCTGTCGGTGAACACGCTTTCGAAAGTGCTCGGACTCGACTTCAAGCGCATTTCCTTCACTCCGGATCTTCTGCCGGCCGATGTCGTCGGCACGCTCATCTATTCGCCCAAGACCGGCGAGTTTACGCCCAAGAAGGGTCCCGTGTTCGCCAATCTGCTGCTCGCCGACGAAATAAACCGCGCTCCCGCGAAAGTGCAGTCGGCGCTTCTCGAGGCGATGCAGGAAAGGCAGGTGACGATAGGCGAGGAAACCTATCCGCTTCCCGACCCGTTTCTGGTGCTCGCCACGCAGAACCCGCTCGAGCAGGAGGGAACCTATCCGCTTCCCGAGGCGCAGGTCGACCGCTTCATGTTCAAGTGCCTTGTCGAAACTCCGACCAAGGCTGACGAGCGCCGGATCATGAAGCGCTTCGCCGGCGAGTCGGCGGCTCCCGAGGCGAAACGCGTCTGCACCGAAGAGGACATCGCCTCGCTCCGCGGAACCTTGAAGGAGGTCTACTGCGACGAGAAGGTCGCCGACTACATTCTCGATATCGTTTTCGCCACCCGCGAGCCGGAGTCGCTCAAAGGCGCCGATTCGCTCAAAGAGCACATCCAGAACGGAGCGAGCCCGCGCGCCACGCTCGCGCTCAATCTCGCCGCGCGCGGCAATGCGCTTCTGCACGGCCGCGCCTACGCGACCCCGCAGGATGTGAAGGAGGTCGTGCACGACGTTCTCCGCCACCGCATCATGCTCACCTACGAAGCCGAGGCCGAGAACGTGACGAGCGACATGGTGATCGACAGGATTCTCGGCATCGTGCCGGTACCGTAATTTCCGATCAGGCGAAGGAGAAGGATTATGATGCTCGCGTCGATGGTTCTGGCGGCGGCGGTGTTCGCCGGCAGCGGGGAATACGACCGTTTGCAGCGCAAGGTGGACGAATTGGACATTGCCGCCGACCGCGCCTGGGAAAACTGCCCGGACAAGGCCGCGTTTGAAAAACGCAGGGCGGCGATGCGCAAGGCGTTTATCGACGGAATCGGCGGTTTCCCTGAGCGCACGCCGCTCAACGCCCGCACGACGGCGGTCGTCAGGCGCGAGGGCTATACGATCGAGAAGGTGCTTTTCGAGAGCCAGCCCAGACATTATGTGACGGCGCTCGCCTTTGTTCCCGATCCCGCGAAGTTCAAAGCGCCCTATCCTGCGGTTCTGGTCCCGTGCGGACATTCGCGCGGCGGCAAGGATTCCGCCGGCTACCAGCGCGCCTGCGTGATGGGCGCGAAGGAAGGTTTTCTCATGCTCATCTACGATCCTATCGATCAGGGCGAGCGCGTTCAGAATTCGGTCGGCTGGAACCGAGGTCCCGGCTACGGCCACAACACCACCGGCATCCAGGCGCTGCGCTTCGGCGGCTCGACCGCGCGTTTCCGCGTCTGGGACGGCATCCGCGCGCTCGATTATCTCTGCTCGCGCAAGGACGTGGACGGCGGGCGTCTCGGCTGCATCGGCAATTCCGGCGGCGGAACTCTCACATCGTATCTGGCGGCGATCGATCCGCGCATCAAGGCCGCAAGCCCGTCGTGCTACATAAGCTCGATCCGCGAAGTGACGCGCGCCATGGGGCCGCAGGACGCCGAGCAGTGCATTTACGGACAGCTTGCCGCGGGGCTCAACCACGCTTCGCTCGTCATCATGGGTTCGGCGGCGGTGCGGCTGCAGGTTTCCGAAAAGGATTTCTTCCCGCTCGCCGGCGCGAAGGAGACTTTCCGCGTCGTCAGGAAGACGGCGGAAAAATTCGGCATCGGCGAGCGTTACGACATGACGGTTGTCGCAGGTCCGCACGGCTGGAAGGAATCTTCGCGCCGTTCGTCGCTCGACTGGATGCGCCGGTGGCTCATGGGGGAGAAACCGACGAGAACCGAGGCAGACTACCGCGCGCTTGATGCGGGGTTCGATCTGAAGGCCGTAGATTGCGGTCTGCCCGCCGAGGAGGTCAACGTGACGCCCACGGGCAGCGTGGCCGACATTCCCGGCGCGCGGAGCGTTTACGACATCATGCGCGACGAGGCGCTCGCGCAGGTCAAGGCTCCGGTGCTGGAGCTGAAGGACGAAATCAGGGCGGCGCACATCTTCTACACTTCGCGCGATCCCGCCGAGGAGAAGGCGATGCTCTGCCAGATGCTCGGAACTTCGCTCGTCGAAGAGCGCATGAAGTACATCTTCGATCAGGCGAAGAAAAAGGACAGGCCGTTCCTCTACGCCCACGGCAGCTGGTGTGTTCCGGCCCGCAAGGCGTACGAAAAGTCCCCGGAACTGTTCGCCGGCGTCATGACCGTCGACGACCGTAATTTCGCCGATGCGGTCCGGGGCGAACTGAAGCCGGCGCGCGGGCGGTAACCTGCGGGCGGGATATGCAAAAAATGGTATAATGTTCCGGAATAATGGCACAGGAGCAGCTTTTCGCCGATGAATACAAAGTGACCCTCGATGTTTTCGAGGGCCCGCTTGATCTGTTGCTTTATCTGATCCGGCGCGAAGAGCTCGACATTTACGATATCCCCATCGAGCATATCGCGGCCGAATACATGCGCTTCATCGAGGAGGCGCGGCGGCTCGATCTCGACATCGCCGGCGAGTTCATCGTCATGGCCGCGACGCTGATGGTCATAAAATCCAGAATGCTTCTGCCCGTCGACCGGCGTGTCGTTTCCGGCGACAGCGAAGAGGAATGGGTCGATCCGAGGCTCGATCTCGTGCGGCAGCTCATCGAGTACAAGAAATTCAAAGATGCGGCGATCAGGCTCGAGTCGATGGAGGCGATATGCGCCAACCGCTTCGACTACGGCGGCGGGCGGCCGAAGTTCGAGAAGACGGCCGCGGACGCCAAAGGGGCGCTCGCGCATCTGGATCTGTACGACCTTCTCAGCGCGTTTCAGGAGGTGCTTTCCCGCGCCAGCGAGATGCCGCGCGAGGAGCTCAAGGGCATAAGGTTTTCGGTTCCGGACAAGATGGACTATGTTCTGGAGCGGACGCGCAGCGAGGGACAGATATCCTTTCTGTCGCTTTTCGATCCCGAGAACTCTCCGAAAGGCGAGATCATCGTCACGTTTCTGGCGCTGCTGGAACTGCTGCGCCAGCACCGCGTCATCATCTACCAGAATGCGGCGTTTCATGAAATAACCATTTTGCCGTCGAAGGAGGAGCCGGACGACAAGCCGTTGGAAAGGCCTGACGATTATGAGTGAAGAAGTGAAGATGCCGCTGCCGCGTTCGCTGCAGGAGATTGTCGGTTCGCTGCTTTTCGCGAGCGAGACGCCGCTCACCGCGCCCGAGCTGCGCACCGCCGTCCGTTCGGTCGCCGCGGAAGACGGCGAGAACCGCGAGATCATGGACGTTTACGGAAGCTGCACCTCGAAGGAGATCGACGAGGCGCTGCGCGGACTCGGCAAGGCGCTGGACGTGGCCGGCGCGGGATTCAGTCTCGTGTGCACGGCCGGAGCCTACCGGCTGCAGACGGCGCCAAGCTGCGGCAGATATGTGCGCGCGCTCCTGAAACTTGACCGTCCGAGCCGGCTCGGCCGCGCCAGTCTCGAAACATTGGCCATCATCGCCTACCGTCAGCCGCTCACGAAAAGCGAAATCGAAGATATCCGCGGCGTGGACGTTTCGGCCAACATCAAGACGCTGATGGATCTGCAGCTCATCCGTCTGGTGGGCAAAAGCGAACTTCCCGGCCATCCGTTCCTTTACGGAACGACACCGCTCTTTCTCGACCATTTCGGACTTGCGAGTCTCCAGCAGCTCAACGAGCTCGATCCGACTCTGCAGCGCAGCAACCCCAAAAAGAAGGCCGAAGCGTACAAGCGCAAGGAGGAGAAGAAGCCCGATGCTGAGGAATCTCCGGCAAAGGACGCTCCGGAGGAAACCGCCGCGGAGAGCGTGCCGGTCGCGGAAGATGACGAGCCGGCTCCGGAATCCGACGGCGAAATCGCCGGGGAGGGCGCTGACGGGGATACCGGCGATGACGATATTTTTATCGACGACACCCCAGACGAATTCGACGAGGAGGATGATGACGATGAAGATTCAGACGATGAAGATACGGACGATGACGGCGAAGGCGACGATATTGACGCTCCTTAGCGCGCTTGCGGCGTGCGACGCTTCGCAGAAACGCGAGTTCCGGCACGAACGCAAGGACGGCCGCTACCAGACCGCCATGGCCGAATATCGCGCCGGGCGGCTCGATAACGCGGTCAAGGAGTTCCAGAGACTCGTAAAGGACGATCCGGCGAACGCAAGCGCCAGATTCCAGCTCGCCTGCCTCCTGCAGGACTCCAGACGGGATTATGCCGGCGCGTACTGCAATTACCGCGAATATCTCGCGCAGCATCCGGACAGCGAACGCTCGAAACTCGCCCGGGAGCGGATGGGGATCTGCGAGCGCGAAATGACCAGGGAGTTCGCGGTCAAATACGGAATCGTGAGCGGCGAGGCCCATGCGAAAGAAATCGCCGAGATCAACGGAAAGCTTCTGGCGGCGGAACGCAGGTGCGCCGAAACGGAAAAACGGCTTTCCGAAGCGACGGCGAAGGCGGCCAATCTTGAAGACGACCGCAAGCGGCTGCTGCAGGCCGTGCGCAAAGAGACCGATACCGAGACAGATCTCGAGGCGCCGTCGCTGAAGAGCGCCCGGAAGCTTCTGGACGACGATGAAGAGGATACGGACCGCATCGTGCTGTCGAAGGATGTCGCGGCGCTGAAAGCCCAGGGGGATCTGGAACTCAAGGCCGCGGAGAAGGGACCTTCGATTCTGCCGGAGCAGCCCAAGGACGCCAAAGCGAAGCGCGATTCCGCGAGAAAGGCCGCCGCCGAGCGCAAATCGCGCGGCGACCGCCCGGAACGGTACACGGTCGAAGACGGAGACACGCTCTACAAGATCGCCGAGCGTTTTTACGGCCGTACATCGGCATGGGTTGAAATCCGCAACGCCAACAAGGCGATCATCTCGGTGGACGGCCGGGTGAAAGCCGGCGACAGGATCGTGCTGCCGTGACACGCAGGCTGACGACATCGACGGTGCGGGAGGCGCATCCGTACACCCGATCCAAAAGTCCGTGGATACTGGGCGAGCATTCTTCGATGTACGGCAAACTCATCCACTATCTTTCCGGCGGCGGCATGAGCACCTTCGGCCGTACGGTCAAGCAGGAGGAGGTGCGTCTGCGGAGACGGCGCTTTTTCATCGCCGCCGGAGTGATCGCCGCGGTGTGGACGCTTTTTCTGTTCATCTGAATCTGAGTAAATCCAAACAGGAACACATGCAATGAAAACGGATATGAGGAAAACCGCGTTGGCCGTCACGGTGGCGGCGCTCGCGTTCCGGCTTCCGCTGCCGGCCGAGTCGCGGGACGATTTCATGCGCCAGCAGGCGTATGCGGAGATGCAGCGGGTTCTCGGGCAGATAGACGTGCTGCAGAGCAACATCGACGATATCTCCCGCCGGGTGTCGAAACTGGAGTCCAAGGGCGCGGCGAATTCCGTCGAGCTCGAAATCGCGGCGCTCAAAAGCGCCATCGCCGAACTGCGCCGCGAGATGGGCGCGCAGCGCGGGGAAATCGTGAAGGATCTGTCCGCCCGGATCGCGAAACTGCAGTCAGCGGGCGCGAAGGCTCCGGAGCCGCGGCGCAGAGTCGTCGACGGCGCCCACGTCGAATATGTGGTGCAGAGCGGAGACTCGCTGTTTCTGATCTCCAAGGCTTTCAACGTCCCGATCAAGACCATCAAGGAGCTCAACGCTCTGAAGAGCGACAATCTCAGGATCGGGCAGAAAATCGTGATCCCCAAAACAAAGGAGTAGGAAGATGAAAATTTTAGTAGTCGGAAGCGGCGGCCGCGAGCACGCTATCGCCTGGAGACTGGCGCAGGACCCTCAGGAGCACGAGATCTACTGCGCTCCCGGCAACGCCGGCACGCTTGATGTGGCGACGAATGTGGATATCGGCGCGGAGGATGTCGGACTGATCGCCGAGTGGGCGGAGAACGAGAAGCCGGATCTGGTGGTGGTAGGCCCCGAAGCGCCGCTTGTCAAAGGGCTTGTCGACAGGCTCGAAGAAATCGGCATACCCGCTTTCGGCCCAGTCGCCGCCGGAGCGAAGATGGAAGGCTCCAAGCGCTTCGCCAAGGAGATAATGGAAGCGGCGGGGGTGCCGACCGGCAAAGCGGAGACGTTTACCGACGCGGATGCGGCGAAGGCCGCGCTTCCCGGATACGGACTTCCGGTCGTCATCAAGGCCGACGGTCTCGCCGCCGGCAAGGGCGTGATCGTGGCCGAAACCTTAGAGCAGGCGCGGGCGGCCGTCGACGACATGCTCGTCGGCAACAGGTTCGGCGCGGCGGGAGCGGAAGTGCTCATCGAAGAGTTTCTGCACGGCGAGGAGTGTTCGATTCTCGCGATGGTGGACGGCGAGAATGCGGTGCTGCTCCCTTCGAGCCAGGATCACAAGCGGATTTTCGACGGCGACAAAGGCCCGAACACCGGCGGCATGGGCGCGTACAGCCCCGCGCCCGTCGTCACGGCCGACAAACTTGCGATGATCAAGGAGAAGATCATCATGCCGGTCGTCCGGGAACTCAAGAAGCGCGGAATCGTCTACCGCGGCATTCTGTACGCCGGGCTTATGGTCAACGACGAAAATTCCAATCCCCGCGGTCCGGCGGCAAAAAGCGGCTCGAGCGTGAATGTCGTGGAGTTCAATGCGCGTTTCGGCGATCCGGAGACGGAGGCGGTGCTGCCGCGCATCGGCGGAGATTTCGCCAAGGCGCTTCTGCACGCGGCCACCGGCTGCCTGAAGGACGAGGATATCGTGGTGAAGGACGGGTGCGCGGCGACGGTCATAGTCTCGAGCGGCGGCTATCCCGGCGATTACGAAAAGGGCAAGGAGATTTCCGGGCTCGACGCCGCGGGTGCCGGGGCCACGGTGTTCCATTGCGGCACGAAGGAGTCCGGCGGCAGAATCCTGACGAGCGGCGGAAGGGTGCTTTCGGTGACCGGCACCGGCGCCACGCTGCGCGAGGCGGTCGACAAGGCGTACGATGCCGTCGGAAAGATATCGTTTGAAAAAATGTTCTTCCGCAGGGATATAGCCCACCGCGCGTTCGAGCGGTAAAATATGTTATAATACACGGAAAGTTCCGCCCGCTCCGATAAACTCTATGGGCGGGACTTACGGATAAACTCTAAAACAAAAGGAACGGAAAAAATGGCACGTGCATACAACTTCTCCGCGGGTCCCGCGGTGCTGCCGCTTGAGGTTCTGAAGGACGCTCAGGCCGATCTCGTCGATTACAAAGGCTGCGGAATGTCGGTGATGGAAATGTCCCACCGCGGCAAGGATTACGACGCCATCCATCAGGAGGCGATCGCGACTTTCAAGGAGCTTTGCGGTCTCGGCGACGACTGGGCCGTCTGCTTCATCCAGGGCGGCGCCTCGCTCCAGTTCGGAATGATTCCGATGAACTTCCTCGGAGCCGGAATGACCGCCGATTACGTCAATTCCGGCACCTGGGGCAACAAGGCGATCAAGGAGGCCAAGAAGGTCGCCGCGCTGCGCAACGCCAACGTCAACATCGTCGCCGACTGCCAGAAGGACATTCCCACCCGTCAGCCGACCGAGTTCAACTGGAGCGAGAACGCAGCTTACGCGCATCTCTGCACGAACGAGACGATTTCCGGCGCTGAACTCAAGACGATTCCCGACGTCAAGGTTCCGCTCATCGGCGATATGTCTTCGGATATCCTCAGCTGCGAGCGTGACTACGGCAAGTTTTCCATGTTCTACGCCGGCGCCCAGAAGAACCTTGGTCCCTCCGGCATGGCTGTCGTCGCCATCCGCAAGGACTTCGCCGAGAAGGGGCCCGAGTCGCTGCCGACGATGCTCCAGTACCGCACTTTCGTCAACGACAACTCGCTTTACAACACGCCTCCGACATGGGGCATCTACGTTTTCGGCGAGACGATGAAGTGGGTCAAGAAGATGGGCAAGGAGAATCTCTTCAAACTCAACGCCGAGAAGGCCGGCAGGATCTACGACGTCATCGATTCGAGCGATTTCTGGACGGGAACCGCCGTCAAGGAGTTCCGCTCCAACATGAACGTCACCTGGCGCATCAAGAACGGCGACGAAGCGCTCGAGAAGAAATTCATCGAAGAGGCCAAGGCCGCGGGCTTGAGTTCGCTTAAGGGTCACCGCAGCGTGGGCGGTATCCGCGCTTCGATCTACAACGCCTTCCCGATGGAGGGTATCGACGCGCTCGTTTCCTTCATGAAGGACTTCGAAGCGAAGAACGGCTGATCGATTTGTTCCGATCGTGTCCATTGACCGATAACACAAGGAGGTGAGCAATGAAAAAATACGTGTGTAAAATCTGCGGCTGGGTGTACGATCCGGCCGAGCACGACAATGTCGAATTCGCCGATCTTCCCGATGACTGGACCTGTCCCGTCTGCGGAGTCGGGAAAAGCGATTTCGAAGAAGCCTATTGACAGACAGAGGGGGGGGGGGGTGCTATAATTGCAGAAAATTCGCTTGTTGAAGTGAAGGATCTGCAATGAAAACCAAAACCACAATTCAGTCGATCGCCGCAACCGTATTGCTCGGTGCGGCGTTTTCTCTTTCCGCAGTCGAGGTTTCTTACACCGGCAATGATCCGGCCGCGAAGTATGCCTGCGACGATCTCAAGCGGATTCTTGCTCCGGTCAAGGGAAAGATCGTTCTTGAGCGCGACGGAACAATGCGTTCGCAGGAATGGCGGCTTAAAACCCGTGCCGACGGAACGCTTGTCATCTCCGGCCGCGACGGGATGGCTTTATCGTATGGGGTTTATTCGCTTTTGGAAGATTATGCCGGTGTGCGCTGGTTTGCCGCCGATACCGAGGTTGTTCCCGATCTTTCAAAGTGGCGTCTCCCGAAACTTGATGTAACCGGCCGTCCGGCGATTCTCGACCGGGAGATGTTCGTCTCCACCGATTATATGGACAGCTACTGGCGCTTTCGCAACAAAGAGACGTTCCGCGTCGCCTTTGCTGCGGGCGTGAGCGTCGGGCGTCCTTTCGGTTGTCACACTTTCGCCCATTACGCCAAATCTGCCATAAAAGACGATTCGCTTTGCGCGATAAATTCCAAGGGGAAGATCGACCGGGGTAATCTCTGCATGACGAAGAAGGAGGTGCGCCGTCTTGTCGCCGAACAGGTGCTCCGTTACATCGCCGCCGACAGGGAGAAGAAGGCACCCGCAGGCCGGGAGTACATCTATCCGAGCGTGTATGAGCTTTCGCAGAACGACGGCGACGGCAGCCACTGCCACTGCAAAGACTGCCGCGAATTCGCCGAACGCGAAGGCTCCTGGGCGGGACCGAACATCGACTTTGTGAACGCCGTTGCCGACATCGTCGGCAAGGTCCATCCGGAAATCGTGATCCGCACTTTCGCTTATTCCTACACGGAATTGCCTCCGAAGACGGTCCGCGCGCGCGACAATGTGCAGGTGCGCTTCTGCCGTTCGTTCGTGTTTGCGCCGCTGGTGAAGAACTCCTACAACGGCAATGTGCTTGAGAAGTGGAACAGGTTCGCCGCGCAGAAATCGGTCTGGGGATACTGGCGGCAGTATTCGGGCGGATTCTATCCGATGGTGAAAAGCCGCCGCGACATCGCCGATGAAATGCGCTTCTGCCGCGATTGCGGGGTCACGGGGTATTTCGCCGAAGCGGAGTCGCCGCTTTCGCGCTGTTTCGGTCAGATGCAGCATTGGCTGTTTCTCAAGACGGCCGAAAACCCGGACCGCGACATCGCGAAACTTTCGCGGGAATTTCTGCGCGGCTATTACGGCGCGGCCGCCGAACCGATGGAGCGGCTGCTCACAGCCCTTGAAGACGGCCAGCAAAAGGTGTTCGCGCGCCTTGATATGGACTACATCAGCCGCATGGATTCCGGCAACATGGCGATGTACGCCGTTCGCGCTGGTTTTCCGGACCGGGAGTTTTTTGAAGAGGCCGATCGCTGTCTTGACGAGGCCGAGCGTCTTGCCGTCGCGGCGGGGGATGCGCGCAGTCTCCGGCACGTGCGCGAAGAGCGCGCCGTCATCGACCGTTCGGTTTTCGACAACTGGCCGAGACTGGAGAAAGAAGGCTGTCGCGCCGATCTGAAAGCCAAGGCGATCCGTTACGGCGAGGCTAAGCGCATGCAGATCGCGTCGTATTTTAAGGCAGGGAGCGGGCGGCTTATCGACGAGGAGCGCAAGAAACGCCTTGCGGAACTTGAAAGCGAAGTCGGATATCTTTCGGCGTATCCGCTTGCGACGCCTGAAAAGTTCGCTGACGCTGCGGACGTATTGACGCTCAACTGGAACAACTGCGGTATGAGCAGCCTGGGGGTGAAAGATGAAGAAGCTCTCGGCGGATATGCTAAGAGCATTCCTGTCGGCAAGAAC